>CAZKNU010000010.1:0-26626 GCA_964554235.1 uncultured Methanosarcinales archaeon
TTTCCTGTGCCGGTGAACTTGCCCTGAGAAACGTGAATTTCTGGCACTAGAATAAAATCTAAAGAAGCTTCTTGTTGAATATGCTCAGCTACCAAATTTATGCCGCCGCTGATCAAGCCTTTTTTAACGCCGTGCTGGCCAAGGTAGTCGCAAAATTCCAAAAAACCGGGCGTATAAGGCGGAGGGAGAATTTGCTCTAAAATAGGCTGAACTGGAATACCGGTTAAACATCGACAGTTCTTTTCAAACCAGTCGCTATAATATTGGTCTAGCTCTGGCAGGGAAAGGTAGTGATTCATTAATCGGTCCCATTCTTCACTAACACCGGCAGCGATACCTAAAGCACCCCAGCTGGAAAGTAATTTTGATTGTTTGTACTGCACAACCGTCCCATCCATGTCAAACATTACTAATTTTAAAGCCATAATTGATAGTGAAAGCGTACAGTTTTTAATACTTTTGATAAATACAGAAAAACTTAAAACTATTATTTAAATTAAATACTTCCCAAAATATAAAAATCTAGGTTCTTTCAACAGCGCCCAAACTAATAAAGGCAGGGGATTCTCTCTAGTATATTTTTCAAAAACTGCTTGCACTTTCGGCTGGGCAAGATAAGCAATTAATTTATCCCAATCTCGATCAGAAAGTTTCGTTAGAATTTTTCGCAAGGCTAAATGTAATTTTAATTTTCTAATTAATGGTTTTAGCTCAGTTTCATAATTTTTACCCTGATTAAGACAATCAACTAAAATTTCTGCCTGCTTCATTCCGGGAATAATGCCCCCCATAGTGGAAGCTTTAACAAAACCAGCAGCATCGCCCAATAAATAACAATTATCTTTCTTTAATTTCTGTTTAGGGTGGTATTGAGGAACTAAACCGGCCTGCATTTCTATTAATTTAAAATTATTTTGGTCAAGCCAATCATTAAAGTATCTTCGCGGTTCTTTCAAACTAAATAGGCCTACTCGAGCCCGAGTTGAAGATTCGGGAACAACCCAGGCCCACATGCCTGGACAGATTTGCTCTCCGAAGTAAGTGTGATATTTCTCTTTTTCAAAAGTCCCTTCTACCACCGCCTGAATGCCTAGATAATTCTTTCTACGGGGGTGATAGAAACCAAAAGCTTTGGCGGTTTCGGAAAGAGGCCCATCAGCAGCAATAATTATTTCGGGCTGGATTATTACTTCTTTGCCCTTTTTACTATCTTTAATGACGAGCTGCTGGCCTTCTTTACGTACTAAAGCGTGATTGAGATAAATTTTTGCTCCGGCACTTTCAGCTAAATGGGTTAAATATTGGTCGAATTTTTTCCGGCAAACTAAATATTCTTTCTGCTTCAGCTCTTGTTTATGCCCTTTCGGAGAATTGATTTCTAATTTACTAAAGGTATTCACTAGAAAGGATTCTAAAGGTAAATTGAACTGCTCAAAATCAGCAGTAAGTAATCCCGTGCATTGAATCGGCAAGCCAATTGTAGACTTTTTTTCATAAATAGAAACAATATGCCCAGTTTTAGCGAGTAAATAACCGGCATAACTACCAATAGGACCAGCACCGATTATTGCAATCTCCATTCCTGTTGCTGGGCAATTAACGAGCTTAAAAACGTTGTTAAACTTAGGTATCATAAAAATCCGCCGAAAGCGTTTTACCTCGCACTAATGTGTGGGAGTTTGACGAACGCTTTCTCCAACAGGCGGATTTTTAGGATGCCAAAAATTTCGCCAGAAATGATGGGGTTTTAGACCCCGTGCAAAAATCTCTGGCGAAATTTTTGTGCATAAAAGAAATTGAGCTTAATGGAGCAGAATAACTACACCCAATCATCAGAAAAGAAAAAAGTTAATAAAAAAAATAAAAAAGATTTGGAGGAAGCCTCCAAATTAACTGCTTACTTTTAGTAGTAAGTTTGTTCTTCGCCGTCGTCGTCTTTTCTTAATCTACTGAAGCCGATAACTAAGCCTAGGATGATTAGTAATACTACTAATACTACCAAAGCAATTTCTAATCCGCTTCTTAGACTAATTCCGTCGTTTTGAGCAGCAGAACTACCCACAACGTTTGCTTTTAAGACAACAGTTTGCAAGACATCACTGCCAGATTTAACTGTTAGAGAAGCTAAGTGTTCTCCAGCAACAGTATCTTTAGCAACAGTTACGTCTACGTAAACAATTTGGTTTTTACCAGGTTCTAGAACAACTAAACTTTCACTTAAAGTAGCGGTAGCCCAGTCGCCAACTGCAGTTTCTAATGAAAATGCTTTGGAAACAGCGCCAGCATTGGTTAAAGCTACAGCATAAGTTGCAGTTTTACCAGCAGCTACGTTTTGGGTTTCAGGACCAACAGCTAAAACAAGAACATTTTCTTGATCTTGGAATGCTTTGTCAGCCAAAACATGCAAAGTGTAAGTTTCTTTAACTACAGTTTCTAAGCCATCATAAGCTAAAGTTACTTCAACTTCGTAATCGCCTTCTTCTGCAGTTTCTGGTATTCGTAAGACCATTTCGTCAACGTCAACAGTATCATCAACTGCTACAGCTACATCAACGTATTCAGTTGCACTCACGCCCAAAGCAGGAACAGCTACAGTTACTTTAACATCTTTTTCTTCTTTAGCGCCAAAGTTTTGTAAAAGAACATCAGCGTATAAAGATCGACCAGCTTTAACTGTACTTCCTGGAGAGAAAGCAACATCAGCAATATCTACACCATGTCTAGCAGGTTCGATTGCTAATTCAATGTCTATAGCAATAGCTTCTGAGTTTTGATCTAAAACTCTTAGGCGTAGCCAGTATCTTTCGTCATCCAATTCTTTAGGTAAGGTAATTTCTAAATTAACAAATTTAGTTGTACCTGCAGCAATATCGAATAAGTGGGTTGAATCTTCTAGATTATCAAAATCAGAATATTCGTAGCCGCTTATTTTTGCTTCTACTTCGATATCTTCAACGCCAGGATTAAGATCTCCAGCAATTGCAACAGCTTCTAATCCAACTCTAATTTTTAACGTTTGACCTTCTTCAACAGCAAGTACACTAGCAGGAGTACCGGTAGTGCCAGCAGCTGGAGCGTCAACAAAATTAACTTCGTTTATTTCTACTGAAACAACCTTCAAGTCAGTTCCTTCTACAAAAGAAGCACTAACCATAGAAAAGCTCAGTAAGCTAATAACAAACAAAGCCATTATGCTTAACAATTTTTTCATTTTTAACTTCCTCCAAATCCTTTTAAAAGGTTTTTGAGCATTATTGCTTATTTAACCCTTAAAAACGGGCTTTTTATTTAAACATTTCGGTTTTTAGTATTACAAAGTGAAAACAATCGTTCATCACCCCTGCGTGAACCGATTAACACTTTTTCTATCCTTTTAAGGACACTACTATTAAGTAAGCATCTCTTTATAAAGGTTTTGAAACAAAACCGCCCAAAAAGGGGTCTTTTGGTCAAGTTTATTTAGTAAATGTCTTTAAAAAAATTGACATAAATTTGGTAAATAATACCTAAAGTAAACATCAGCACCAAAATAGCGCTTAATACTTTAAGGATTTTCCGTGGCTTTAATGAATATTCTGGTTTTCGTTCTCCCAAAAATTTTGCTTTCCAGTACATTAAAATGATTAAAATGCCCTCTAAACCGCCAGCAACCGCGCCGGTAATAGCAATCACGGTAACAAAAGTGGACAGCTTAAAAATAGTGACTAGCAAAGGAATGGAGAAAGCAAGCAGCAACGCCTTGCGGCGGGAAAAAAAGTAATCATATTCATATACCTCAGTTAAAGCAATTCCAATGGTTAAAAAAGAAGTAAACATGGCTAAAACGGCAATGAGGTTAGCAAAAGTACCTAAGATTGGAGAAGAATACATACTTAATGCAATGGTGGCAATTCTTTGGTTGGGCCCTAATAATTCGAAGTTTTCCAAGCCGATAATTCCAACTACAAAAAAAGTAAAACAGAGATATAATACAATGGGGATTAATGAACCGATGATAATAGCTTTCTTCATTTTGCTTTTATTCTGCTCCAGTTCTTCCTGCATTTCCGGAATGGCCGGATAACCAATAAAAGCAAAGAAAATAACCCCGTAAGGAACAAAAAACTTGGCTAAATTTATAGTTGTCAAATAATTTCCATTAATATCTTTGTAGGAGAAAATGCCGATTAAAGTTATTACCAACAATAAGCAGATAATAAGGATTAATTCGACTTTTCCGGCCGCTTTTATCCCCTTATAGATGATTAGAAAAGTAAGCACAAAGAAAATTAGGCTATACCATAAAGGATTTCCAAAATGAAAAATAGCTTTTAAAGTTTCTCCTTCTCCAATTAAATAAGCGGTTAAAGCCCCATACAGGCTGAATAATAAGGAAAAAGTCATCAGCCGCTTGCCCCATTTTCCAAGGTATTTCTCGGCATAACCAGTCAATTGGTGCTGTTCTTTAGTCCTTAAGACTATTTCCCCAACTAAAAGATTAAGAAAAAGAATTCCTAAACCCAACAGCACCATGATAATAAAACCAATCAAGAAACCGCTCTGAGAAACCACGTAAGGAATGGCCAGTATTCCTGCTCCAACGATGGTCCCCATTAAAGTGGCGATAGCAATCAGCAGTTTATGCGCAGCAAAAAAACTTTTACCTCTTTTTTTAAGCATTAAAGATACAAGTCTTTTAAGATTTATATAGTTTTGGGGAGATTTATTTCCGTAACACTTCATTATTCTGAAGCGGAGTGTGCACCATCAGGTCGAAATTCCTTCTGTAACTATATCGAGAGCGACAGGGGGAACTGCCCCCTACGGGGATGTCGCTCATAAAATATAACTGCAAGAATTTCGAAGGTGCTCACTCTGCTTCCCGTGAAGTGCTACTGTCTTCTCGCCTCCGCAGTATTTTCTGCTGGCTGACGTTCTCCGTAAGAGACAACCCTCTGTCAGCTCGATGCGTCCGTCGAAGAGGCTCGACCTTATGACAGTAGCACTTCATTTTAGTGAAGTATTACTTTTTTCCTAAAAGTTTAAAAAAAAATTAAAAAAACTAAAGGTATGAACAGAACTTACGATTCCATCGACCAGCTTTTTACCAAAGATAAAAAATGGGCCATGGACCAATTAAATGGACAAAAAATATATTACCAAACCATTAAGAGATGTAAGTACACCAAAATCGGGGTTATTGTTCGCGATGGTTCCGGCGAAGAAATAGGCAGATATGCTTCAAATAACAGCCGCCTTGATGGAAAAATATTTGAAATCGCCTGCGGGAATGGATTTGGAGATCCTGATATAATTGTTGCCGTAAAAGAAGCGGTTCTGCTTGAAATAGCAAATAAGAGAGAATATGTAAAAGCCCATCCGCTAGAGTCGTTAATTAAGTATGGTAAAAAATTCAAATTCATAAAAGGGAATTATTTAGATATTTTTATTAGAGTTGTTGGTTTAGCTAGAATTTAAAAAAAGTGGGGACGCTGGGATTTGAATTTCTGAAAAGTGAATGATTCACTTATACCCAGATCCGCGGGTGCCTTCCTCAGAGCGACGCACCCTAGCTTTAATCATCGGATTTCTCCTCATCGCTCCATTACTGGAGCCCGCTATTCTGCCAGGTTATACTACGTCCCCACAAAGAGCTAAAAAATGAGTGGTTTTATTAATATTTTGCTGAAATTACGCTAAACTGCAAATTCATAACATTAATAAATTAACTTTAAACTTACCACCAAAAATAAATCGGGGAGGAATAAAAATGACTTTTAAAACAAAAATTGCTGCATCTGTAGGAGTATTATCTTTAGCTGGATTGGTTGTTGGGTGTGGTGACTACCTGTGGGAGAATGCCCGGGTGGTAAAATTAGATGATAATTACACCTGTATAGGGAATCCTAGTCCAGCGGTATATCTATTAAAAGGCAAAGAAATGGTAGGAACAAAGCAAAAATATAATGGTGAACATGAAAAATTAGGTGCTTCGTATCAGTTTGCTGATAAATCGAGCGCAAGCGATACAGTTTCACGTCTAGACCGGTGTGGAAAATTGCTTGAAGCTGGTCGTTTTGATTTTTAACTTTAATTTTATTTTTCTTTTTTTTAATATTCAGTTTCTAAAAGTAACAACAAATAAAAAAGGCTGAAGATTCTATAAGAAAATGATTCAACTAAACGGTTCGTACGAAGAGGGCGGCGGAGCTTTAGTCAGAACTGCGCTAGCCCTTTCAACTTTAACCGGAAAGGACTTTAAAGTAACCAATATCCGCTCCAATCGACCAGAACCAGGATTAAAAGCACAGCACTTAACGGCGATAAATGCACTTAAAGAGATCTGTCAGGCTCAAACTAATGTGATTGAATTAAGTTCTACAGAATTATATTTCAAGCCGGGAAAAGTCAAAAAAGGAATTTATGAAATTGATATCGGCACGGCCGGAAGCATAACTTTACTGCTGCAGGCTTTGATTTTACCCTGCTTGTTTGCGCCCGGAAAAATCACTTTAAATATTACCGGCGGCACCTGCGGAAAATGGCAGGCTTCCGTTGATTACCTGCAGAATATTCTCCTGCCTCATTTACACCGTTTTGCAGAAAATATAGATTTAAAAATTCTTAAAAGAGGCTATTATCCCAAAGGCGGCGGACAAGTGAGATTAACAATAAGCCCTAAACTAAAAATTGATGACTTTAAATCCGGCTGCAGAGAGTTGCAGCTAAAGACGGCAAAAATAATTTTAACCGAACTAGGGACTTTAGAACAGCTTAAAGGAGTAGTAAATATTTCTTCAGAATTACAAGGAAAAGAAGTTGCTGAACGAATTAAAACCGCTGCTGCAGGAAGCTTAAAAGAATATCCTGCTCCCATCAACATTAGAATTGAATATGTGAACAGTTTAAGTCCCGGCGGGGAAATTTTACTTTGGGGAATATTCAGTCAAAAAGGAAAAGTTGACTTTGATAACCCCGTTTTCCTGACGGGAGATGCTTTAGTAGAAAAAGGCAAAAGTTCTGAACAAATTGGTAAAGAAGCTGCTGAAAAATTAAAACAGCAAATTGAAAGTAAAGCAGCAGTCGATGAACATTTAGCCGACCAATTAATCCAATTTATGGGTTTGCTGCCGGGCTCAAAAATAAAAGGCGGAAAAATCAGCAAGCACGTTTATACTAATATCTACGTTGCAGAAAAATTTTTGCCGGTTAAATTTAAAGTGGAAGAGAACCTTATCAGTGTGGAAGAACAATAATTTTAATGCAGGCTGCTGAAATTCTTTTTAAAACTATTTTTATAAAAAACTTTATAAAGCCGGGCTTATCTGTAGCCGATATGGAAGTAAAAAAATGTATTTCAACTAAGAGAAGAATTGATAACGATCCGGGCGCAGTTAATTTTAAATGTCCAAACTGCGGCAATTACGAAATTACCAGAAGTACTTTTGCCCGTGAAAATGCCATTAAGTATAAGTGTCCGGCCTGCGAATTTACCGGCCCAAACTAATAAAAAAATGGCTAAAGCAATAATTACTTTTAAATTAATGCCTGAATCTCCAGATGTAGATTTAGAACCGATAAAAAAAGAAGCTTTAGCTATTGCTAAAGAAACCGGCGCCGTAGGGGAAATGCAAGTCCGCGAAGAGCCAATTGCCTTCGGCCTAACAGCAGTTCTGGTCTTGGCTATGTATAACATAGAAGGGGCTGATTTTGACGGCATTGCTGCTAAAATGCAGAAAATTAAAGACGTGCAAAGTGCAGAAGTAGCTAAAATGGATTTGGCTTTAGGTTAATTTGACCTGCTTTTGAATCTCAGAAACAATTTCTTTAATCTTTTTTTCAGTCTTTATTCCGGTAGGAGAAAAATGCGTTCTGGCCGCAGTTAATTTTCTTAACATAAGTTCCATCCGCGGCGGCGCTGACTTATACCTTCTGGCAATCGCATGCAAATCGTAAAAACCGGGAATATCCAAAGCGGATTCTTCTTTCAGCAGATTAAGAAATTTTTGTTCTTCCGGGAAGGGATTTTCCTTAGCCATTTTGGAAATTAATTTGGGGTCAAACAATTTTCCCGCCCACAACGGGCCGGCAAAAACAAATCTGTTTTTGCAGCTGCATGCTCCTTGATTATAATTAGAAATTTGATAATTTAAACATTTAGGACAAAATAACAGATATTGGTGCTGTTTAATAATTTCATCACACCTCTCTTTACCTTTTTCTGTACGAAAATAAATCCTGAAATAATGGTCTTTATGGTATGAAAGAATCGGAGTTAAAGCTTTGTCAAACTGTACCCCTTCCAACTGAACTTTACGGATGAGAATCCTTAAACCAACTTCATGCATTAAATAATTCCTTAACGAAACTGCCCAATATTTTCTTTTGGTAACTTTAGAATAAGTTCCCGTAAGCGCAGCAGTATCTGTAGCTGTAACTGCTATAATCCCTTTTCGACAAATTCTAGAAATCGCCGCAGGAATAAATGGGTTAGGAGAACCAAACGGATCTAAATCAATGTAATCGAAATATCCGCAGAAAGAATCGGCAATCGGATGTTTAATTTGGTTTAGAATAAACAAGTTGGCATCATCGTTATAAATTTTTATTTTATTGGTGTTATTAATTTTATTGAGTTTTAAATTATCTTTAAAAATAGTAACAAAATTTTCTTTTAAATCATTTACAGACAAAGAATTAATTTTATCTTTTTTTAACTCCTTAAGAAATCTCAAGCTTCTGATTCCCGAACCAGCGAGGGGATCAGCAAGGTTCATCTTTTGATTAGCAATACAGTTAAGCAGAAGAATAGAAATATTACGGTTGGAAGCCATAATGGGATTATAGAAGATTTCCATCTTGGCGTGAACGTCTTTTGCAGGGAGAGTTATTTCTATTTCGATAGAGTGTTCTTGAATGATGGACATTTTAATCTTAAACGAAGTGATATTGTTAAATTTTTCTAAAAATAATGACTAAAATATGTATTTTTTAAAATATAAGTTTAAAAATAACTCCTCTTTTTAATCCTAAATATGCAATACGATATCATTTTTGTTTCCGGGGAAGTATTTTTTGACCACCCTTTGTCAGGTATAGCTATATTGAAAAGGCTGTTGGAAAAATATGGCTATACTGTGGGAGTTATAGAAATACCCACTACTGAAGAAGAAATCAAACGATTAGGCAAACCCAAACTGTTTTTTGGAGTAAGTAGTGGTGCAGTTGATTCTATGGTTCGAAATTATACTCCGCTCAAAAAATTGCGCAGCGAGGACCAATATGCTGAAACTAATAATGAACCAGATAAATATCCTCCTGATCGAGCAGTAACTGTTTACAGTAATTGGATTAAAAAAAATTTTAAAGATTCTTTGATAATTCTCGGAGGAACCGAAGCCAGTTTAAGACGATTTGCACATTATGATTACTGGCAAAACCGCTTGAGAAAATCTGTTTTATTAGACAGCCGGGCAAATTTATTAGTTTATGGAAACGGTGAGAAACAAATCTTAGAAATTGCTCAAAGAGTAACTAACCAACAACCATTAGATGCAATCGCAGGGACTTGTTTTATCAGCAGAACTCTTCCAGCCGGATTTCAGGAGCTGCCTAGTGAAGAAGAAGTAACTGCTTCTAAAGAAAAATTCTGTGATATGCAGCAGTTACTTAATAACTACACTAATCTAGCCCAAAAAACCGAGCAAAGATATATCTTACAATACAAAAGTCCAACTTATACCCTTAAAGATTTAGATGAATATTATGAATTGCCATTTACCAGAAAAATCCCCTGCAAAAATTTGCGCGGATTTGAATTTAGTGTAGTCACCCATCGCGGCTGCATTGGAAATTGTAATTTCTGCGCTTTGAAATTAATTCAAGGAGATAAAATTGTTTCTCGCTCTGAAGAGTCTATTCTTAAAGAAATCGGAAAATTCGCCCGGCTGCCTTATTTCAAAGGAAATGTTGATGATTTAGGCGGGGCTACGGCCAACATGTACGGAATGGATTGTTATAAATGCCATAAAGAGTGTATCGACTGCAAAACACTTAACCGCAGCCATACTCGCTTATTAAATTTGTTAAGAAAAGCGCGAGAATTGCCGGGAATTAAAAATGTGTATATCCGCAGCGGGATACGCTATGATTTAGCGCCGAAAGAATACATTAAAGAAATAGCTAAATATCATACTTATGATACTATCAGGATCGCTCCGGAACATGTTAACAAGAAAGTATTGCAGTTAATGAATAAAAACCGGGGAAATTTTAAAGAATTTTTGAAATTTTTCCATGGACTGCATTGCGGCAAAAAATTATCTTACTATTTTATCACTGCCCATCCCGGTTCAGGAATTGAAGAAGCACAAGAATTGACCACAGCAGTAAAAGGCTTAACTAATGTTTATTTACAAGTGTTTACTCCCACGCCCATGACCGTTTCTACTTGTATGTATTATACGGGTTTAAATCCCGAAGACAAAAAGAAAATATATGTGCCTTACACTTACCACGAGAAAAAAGAACAGAAAAGAGTAGTGATGAAAGAATTAGAGAAATTTAATTTATAATCATTAAACCAAATTCTTGAGGTATTGCGCTTTATCAAGAAACTACTCTTTGGAACTACTCTTTATTTCTATAAGAAGACTTTACATCAAGGACATCTTTAATGGCGCAGTATTCTTTAATTGCATTTAAGATTGTTACTATGGTCAATTCTTTTTCAGGAATAATCACACTCAAACAAGCAACATTTTGGGTTGCTGGCCGTTCAACTATCTGTCCGCGATTTAATTTTGCAATTTCCATTTCAAATTGATTGTATCTTTCCACCCGGGTATCTCGAGGTAACCCTAATTCGCTTCCTATTACAAAAATACCTCCTTTAGAATAGGCCTCAAAAGGCAACCGGTGAATTACTTCATAAACATCCGTTGGGATTCCTTGGACTTCGACGCCAATCAACGCACCAATGCTAAAAAGTTTGGTTAAATCAAACGTTGGCGGATTATTTAAATCGAAACAAATCTCGCTAATCATTCTATTAAGAAAGAGAAATTAAGTTATAAATCTTTTCTTAATTCTTTGTTTTGATCTGCTGATGCGGGAAATACAGCAGCAATAAACTTTTTATTAATACCTAAAAATTACCAAGATAAATTTAAATATAGTGAACGTGAGATATTATCGAACGTGAACTATACAAGAAAAGAAGCAGCGACTTCTTTTCTGTACAGAAGGCTAAAGCCTTCTTGTATTAGAAATTGCTTTAATAATGTTCGAAAATTAAGCAATTTCTCTATAGAAAAGCAATCAGAACAAATATATGGTAACCAGAAAAGTACTCATGACTGTAGTAGGACATGTCGACCACGGTAAAACCTCTTTGTTAGATAAAATTAGGAAAACTGCCGTTACCAAAGGAGAAGCTGGTGCCATTACTCAGGCCATCGGAGTAAGTATTATTCCTATTGACACTATCAAAAGAATCTGTGGCAAACTTTTAGATGTATTCAAAGGAAAATTAACTGTTCCGGGCATTTTAGCCATCGATACTCCCGGTCATGCCGCTTTCACTTCTTTAAGAAAACGAGGAGGAAGTTTAGCAGATATTGCTATTCTCGTCGTTGATATTAATGAAGGATTTAAACCGCAGACCATAGAATCAATCGGTATCCTAAAATCCAATAAAGTGCCATTTATTGTTGCCGCTAATAAAATTGATTTGATTAATGGCTGGGCTTATGATAAAAATAAATACTTGTTAGATAACCTGAATGCTTTAGATTATTCTATCCAAGGAGAATTTGAGAAAAAGATGTACGGGTTAGTAGCTCAAATAGCTGAACAAGGATTTCCTGCTGAAAGATTTGATCGAGTAGATGATTATACTAAACAAATTGCTATCGTTCCTGTTTCTGCTTATACTGGACAAGGAATCCCTGAATTATTGATGGTTTTAACCGGGTTAGCGCAAAAATTCCTGGAAAAAAAATTAGAAATTGATGAAACTGTTCCCGCAAAAGGAACTATCTTAGAAGTAAAAGAAGAAAAAGGATTAGGAACCATTATTGATGCAATTATTTACAACGGCAAACTAAAGGTTAATGATATTTTAGTCATTGGAAATCTCGGCGGAGCTTTTACAGTAAAAGTGCGGGCTTTACTTGAACCAGAAGAATTGGCCGAAATGCGGAAAAAGAAAAGCCCTTTTAGAAACGTTAAAGAAGTAACTGCGGCAACCGGAGTAAAAATTTCTGCTCCGGGATTAGATAAAGCCATTGCCGGTATGCCCATCCGCAGCTGTTCCGGCAAAGTAGAAGAAGTAGAACGATTAAAGCAGGAAGTACAAGAAGAAATTGGTGAAATTGTTATCGAAGCAGGTGAAGAAAAAGGAGTAATCATCAAAGCCGACACTATTGGCGGATTGGAAGCCTTGCGAAATTTATTGCAGGAAAAAAAGATTCCTATCTCTTCCTCTTCCTTAGGCGATCTCACCAAAAAAGATTTGTCTAAATTGGAAATGTTAAAAGAAAAAGACCAATTTACCGGCGTGCTATTGGGATTTAACATTAAAATTCCCGCAGATGTTGAAGAATTAATTCAATCTAAAGGCCTTGCCGTCATTAATCATAATGTCATCTATAAAACCATTGAAGATTACGAAAAATTTGTTGAAAAGCTTAAGAAAGAGATTGAATTGAAAGAATTAAGCAAGTTAGTTCGGCCTTGCAAATTTGCGATTCTGAAAGGATATACTTTTAGGCAAAATAATCCGGCTATTGTTGGAGTAGAAATAGAAATTGGCCGAATCAGGGCCGGCGATCCAATCATGAAAATTGATGGAACGAGAATTTCTTCCGTTAAAAGCATGGAAGCAGAGAAAGAATCCTTAACCATCGCTGAACAAGGAAAACAAGTGGCTATGGCCATGGACGGAGTTACCGTCGGCAGACAAATTGAAGAAGGAGATTTTCTTTATACCAATATCCCAGAAGAAGATTATAAGAAACTGAAAGAGCTAAAAAAACATTTATCTAAAATGGAACTTAGCGTGTTAAAAGAAATTGCTGAAATAAAAAGAAAGAATAATCCGGTGTGGGGGGTGGGATAAATTTTTTGCGCCGCCTACGGCGTTTTAAATAGGGGCTACTCGAAGGAAACAACCGATAATGTTAAGGTTGAGGGTACCAATTGCATTAGAGTTTACATTAGGGTTGTAATCAATGTAATCGACATAGACCGCCCGCAGTTCATCTGCAAGAGTATCTTTTCTTATATTAAAAGCCATTCCTTTTCCTTTGCCTAAATACCCCAACCGGTCAAAGACTTCATCAACATAATCACTTAATAAATCTTTACTGCCGGCAGCGGCGAGCCATAATGGATCCTTCTTGGCATCTTCTCTGCTCTGTAAAGTGTTATGCTTTACTTTATTGCGGTCAAATTCTTCCTCATTTAATTTATTATAATTCGCGTTTAGATACCATTCAGCAAAATCTTTAGGGATAGTAATAAGTTCTCGGCACATAGGAATTATTTTAAATTTAGTTGAGTTCTTTTGGTAAGCAATTCCCGTGCAGGTACTAGACCAATAGTTAAACAAAGAAGAATCCTGCAGTCTGGCCGCAAGATTCTCGCCGAAGGTTAAAGGGCGGTAAATCTTACTCCCATCTTCCAGAATGAATTGGGGGTGTGGTGAATCCTCGTCCTCTTTGCAGCCTTCTTTTAAGGCATCTGCTCCCAAAGCATAAGTGGCTTCTACACCCATGAGAACATATCTCCCTTTTATTTCTGAAGAAACTTCCCCTTCTCTTTTCTGAGCAGAATTACCACCATTACAACCAGCTCCGCTGTATCGTGGGTCTCCCCGAAATTGATTTATCCAGGAGCAAGTCTGCCCGAAATCGAATCCTTCCAGGACTCTCTCCCCGGTTCTTGTAACTCTTTCTATCCTTGAGCCGATACGGATTACATCTCCTTGCCGGTCAATCTTAACATGTCCTGCCGGGGAAACATCAGTTTTTATCATTTTTATGCTCGCCAATTTCTGTCTTTTTCATTTTAGACTTTAACATCTTAACACTAATCAACCAAATCAGAAACCACTCTTTTAACTAAAATATTGGGTTTGATTTAAAAACCTTTTTAAAAAACTAATGATTTTAAATGAACGATGCAAAAATTAAGTATTTTAAATACCCGCGAGGTTAAAAAAATCAAGGAAATTATTTTAAGAGATTATGGATATTTTCCAGCAGAAGATTATGCTTACTTACTGAGCGAGAAAGACAAAATATTTCTAGTAAATAAAGATGTAGCCAGAATTGATTTAGAAAAATTAAAGATTGATCGAGTGGGCTTATCCTTTGCCGAGATGAAAGATGGAAAAATCAGACTAAGCAAAGAAGGAGCGCAATTATTAGCTCGAGCAGGCCTGGAAAAACTAAAAAATGTAGTAGAATTAACTGCAGCAGAAATAAAAAAATACTTTTTGGGAGAAGATTTGCCTAAAGATTTGGGAGAAGAAAGTAAGTTTGTTTTATTAAAGTATAAAAAAGATATTTTAGGCTGCGCAAAATATAAAGACAAAAATATAATTAATTTTCTGCCTAAAATCCATCGGGGAGAAGTAATACTGTAATTATAATTCAATTGTTGTAGACAATTCTACAACAAATGCTTATATAAAAGTAATTTATTAGTCTTAAAAATCTTGGAGGTTGAAAAAAATGTACCAAACAGAAATGGAAAGGGTAACTATGGAAGAGCTTGCAGAGATAGAATGCTGCGAGGCAAATAACTACCTGAGTGCAGGAAGAGAACCAGACCCATCTACAGCCAAATACTGGGAGCACTTAGGTATATTTCGGGGCCCAGACAGACATTACACGCTAAGCGACTTCGGGGAAGAACAGTATTAGAGAAAAACTAGCTGGCTTATTAGCCGGCTTTTTTTTAGTTTAATACCCGGCTAAATACAAGTGTAATAAAAATAAATAGAAATTAAAAACAAAGCAAACAGAATGGCTACTTAATTTAACACGTCTTCAATCGCTTTATTACCTTTTAATTTCTTAGCTTCTTCTCGGGCTTGGGCAGCTAAATCCACTCCCAAATCTTTTAATTCTTTGATGTGCATCTGCATCAGCTGTTCAACAATCTGCAGAATACGCATAAATTCTTCTCTTTCTTTACTTAAGGTTGCTAAAGAACCTTTATGAAATCCAATCTTTTCCGCATTTTCGTTATCGTTTTTTGCCATAAAAACCTTTTTGGGAGTATCTTTTATTAAACTTTTGGTAAGAATTAAATAAAAATCCTAACCAACAACCAAAACATATAGAAAAAGCAAAAAATAATCGTGCTTTTGCTTTTTAATATAGTAAGGGGCTCTGTAGAAACCCTCGCCAAAGGGCCAGTGACGTAGCCCAATTATTTGTGAATATAATTTGCAGCGATTGCGACCCGCACACGGTGCTCGATATGATATTACATTGATTCGAGCAACGGAACGAGAGGGTTTCTACAAAGCCATAGTAAGGGCAATTAATTTATACGAATATGTGTTGCCCCCACTATATTAACGACAAGAGAAAAACATATAAACAAGCCTTTTCTAAAAATTCATTAAAAAAAGAGGCAGTATTTTCTATGGTTAAACGGATTGAATCACCATCGTCCATAAATACATTTAAACAGTGCCCTAGGAAATATTATTATCAATACATCGAAAAACTGCCAGTTTTATCTAATATCCACCAAATTCGGGGGAATATTGCCCATTCTACTTTAGAAAAATTCTATGACTTAGATATATCTTTATTTAATAAAGAGCCAAACTATCAATTTAAATTTAAAGAGGTTATTCAAAAACTATTCTTACATTACTGGAATTTCTATCGACTAAAATTAGAGGAATTAAAATTAAGCAAAGACCAGGAAAAATTTTATTTTGAAGAAACTATGCTGATGATTATGAATTGGGCGGATCATTTTTTAGAAAATATTGATACCTTAATGAAAGAAAAAAATATTTCTCTGGAAGAAGCTTTTCAGCTGCATACTCCTTTACGAGAACAAAAAATTGTTTCAGATCATTATTCAATCCAGGGTTTTATTGATGCTATTCATAACATTGAAGAGGAGGTGCATATTATTGATTATAAAACCAACTCCATGTTTGAGATGAAAGATAGTATTAAACTGCAATTGGCAATTTATGCTTTACTTTATTTTGAAAAATATGGAAAAATGCCTTCTAAAGCAGGAATCTTTTTCTTAAGACATAAATTAAAATTGATGACTGTAGATGAGGATTTGCTGGAGCTGGCTCGAAAAGAAATTAATTTGATTCATACACATACCAGTTCAACCGAAAAAAAGGAAGATTATGTCAAGAAAGTAAGCTCTTTATGTAAATGGAAAACAGGACAATGCGATTTTTATGATGCCTGCAGCCATCTTGAAGAAGGTTCTCCAACGGAATTAAAAATGGAAGGAAAAAAAGATTAGATAAAATTAAATTAATAGATTACAAAACTTTTCAACTGAGATTAACAGCCCATAAAACTCATTTTAATAATCTCTTGGTAAATGCTGATATTGTTTAAAACAAAAGTTTCTACAATCGCGCCCAATACTAAAAAGAATAAAGCTAACAGCAGCAAATATAAATTAAATCCAAACACTTCAAAAAATCTTTCGGAAGCAAACCTTTCCAAGATTACATCTTTAGAAATAACTGAACCGGAAATTGCTGCCAGGAAATAAGAAATGGCTTCAATAATCATATGGGGGAAGACGATTAACATTATTAAGCCAAAATAAGCATAAGGATGAGTGCCGGCAAATAGTCCTGCACATTTAGCGGTTAATCCAAAAATAGTTCCCCACACCGAAGCGTTCCAGGCAATTAAAAAAATAGCACCATCGCCGGTAAGCAGAGCAGTAATAAAACAGGCAATTAAAACTAAAAAATTATTGCTTAATAAGTCGTAAAATAAACCCATGGAAAAAATACTGGTTGTCTGACCAGAGGAAACTGCCTGGCCGGTAAATCCTTGCCCAAATCGTATTTCTAACTGCTCTCGAAACAAAGTGTTAGCATGCATTTGAGGTAGAAGCATGGTCCCAATTGAATAGACTATCAGGATTCCTAAAAATAAAAAGATATATACTCTTACTAAACCAATATCATCTTTCCATAAAGAAAGGAAAGAAAACTTCCGTTCTATACTTTCCTGCCGTTCTTCAATGGAAAATATTTTGTATAATTCCGGCAATAATAAAAGTGAAGTGAAGGCAACTGCTACTAAAGCAGGATCGCCTGGAAATAGAATGGAAGCAATTAAAATACCAACAGCTGAATAAATTACTCCCAACAGAAAGGCATATTTTCCTTTGCGCTCAAGCCAGTCTTCAGGAAAAATATGTTCTAAGACCATTAATCATTTCACCTCTTTATCTCTAAGATAAGCAATAATTATTTATATAACTTCCGTTTAAAAGCAGCTATGATTAAAAATCAAATAAAAACGGCATTATTATTAGGAAGCCTAACCGGGATTCTTCTATTAATTGGAGGATTAGCTGGAGGACAAACCGGTTTATTGATTGGACTAATCTTTGCCGGAGGAATGAACTTCTTCTCTTACTGGTTCTCAGATAAAATTGTGCTGTGGATGTATGGTGCAAAAGAAGCAGATAAAAGTAAATATGCTCAATTATATTTAACCATTCAGGAAATTGCTCATTCAGCAAAATTACCTATGCCTAAAGTTTATATTATGGATAACCCTCAAGCAAATGCCTTTGCTACGGGAAGAAATCCCGCTCATGCCGCAGTAGCGGTAACTGCGGGCATTTTAGATTTATTAAATAAAAATGAATTAAAAGGGGTTCTGGCTCATGAAATGGGGCACATCTTAAACAGAGATATTTTAATTGCTTCAGTAGCGGCAACTATTGCTGGGGTTATTTCTTATATTGCCATGATGGCCCGCTGGACGGCTATCTTTGGCGGATTTGGTGGCAATGATGAAAATAAAAATGGAAATGTGCTCGAATTGCTGGTGTTATCGATTGTTGCGCCGCTTATGGCTATGATTATCCAAATGGCCATTTCCCGCAGCCGAGAATTTATCGCTGACGAAACTGGAGCCAAATTAGCTCACGATCCTTTTTCATTAGCTTCTGCTTTGGAAAAAATTGAAAATAATGTAGCCCATCACCCCTTTAAAAAAATGGGCACTACTGATGCTACAGCACATTTATTTATTCACAACCCTTTTGCTGGAAAAAGTCTGCTTAATCTCTTTTCTACCCATCCTCCTACCGGAGAACGCATTAAACGATTAAGGGCGATGAAGTTGTAGTTCTAAAGTAATAATTCTTGATTGTGATATAGTGAACGTGAGATATTATCAAATGTGAACTATACAAGAAAAGAAGCAGCGACTTCTTTTCTGTACAGAAGGCTAAAGCCTTCTTGTATTAGAAATTGCTTTAATAATGTTCGAAAATTAAGCAATTTCTCTATAATAGAATAATATTATAATGTGTCGGCGTGTTAGGTATTCAAAGTGGAGCGTAGCGATACTCAAGCCAAATAATAGTAATAATAATATAACGAGGAGGCAAACTAAATACCTTTTTGTGTTCTTTTCTTAAGTTTTATTATAACTTCTTCATCACACAAACATTCCCCTAATTCACTTTTAACAGTTTTTCCATGAAAATCAGAACCACTTGTAAGAATCAAATTGTATTTATGGGAAATTTCAATAATTTTATTTTTAATTTTTTTATTATACAGTTTATATTGTCCGTTTTCAACTTCTATCCCATCCAATCCTGCTTTTACGAGTTTTTTTATGTTTAAAAATTCTTTTTTATAATCCGAATCTGCAAAGGGATGTGCTAAAACCGCAGCGCCTCCCGCTTTCTTAATAATTTTGATTACTCCATCCATTTTTGGTAAATTTAATTGTAATTTGAATTTTTTGCCAATATATTCTTTATATAACTCTGAAGGGGTTTTAATTATCCCCTTTTTTACTAATAACTGGGCAACAAAAAAACACATCAAGGGATATTTTGGAAATTCTTTTTTAACTTCAGCATAAGAAATATTGATATTTAAATTTTGAAGCTCTGCAATACAAACTCTTGCACCGGCATCTAATTCTTTTTGGTTTTTATCAAGAAGTTTTAAAAGTTCTTTGTTTTTAATATCTATATAATATCCTAATACTTCCCCCCATTCCGAAAGAATTTCTACACCTGGGATTATGGCTATTTTTAATTTTTTTCCGGCATTGATTGCTTCTTTAATACCTTGAACACAATTGTGATCAGTTAAGGCAATATGTTTAATTCTTTTTAATTTTGCTTTTTTTACTAACTCTTTAGGTGTTAGTGTTCCATCTGAATAATTTGAATGCGTGTGTAAATCAGTATTTTTCATATGAATTAATAATATTGATCATATTATATAAATTTTGGTTAATATTTAGTTTATCCTTTTTAATTTTTAGAACTTCAAATTTATCAGACTTAATATCTACAAACACATTTAATCAATAATAAAACACTAACAAAATTCTTTTAAAAAGTCCCCGATTACTTGCTTTAACTTTAAACTGTCTTTTCTTTCTTTTAATTCATAACCAACCGTAACTAATGGTTTGTTAATGGTGATTAATTTAGTTAAATCGATTGGTGTTCCGGAAACGACAACATCACAAGGCACGCGATTAATAGTTTCTTGCAAATCTTTAATCTGCTGCTCGTTATAACCCATTGCCGGCAGCAAATTGCCCACTTTAGGATATTTCTCATAAGTTTTCTTAATCTCACCAACAGCATAATTTTTAGCGCTGACTAATTCTGCCGCGCCATTTCGTGAGGCAGCAACAGAAGCTGCGCCGGTCTTTACCCCGCCATGCGTGGTGGTGGGCCCATCTTCAACACAAAGAACCTTTTTTCCGGCAATGAGTTTAGGATGATCAATAATTAACTCGGAATCGGCATAAATTACCTGCGCCCGAGGATTAAATTTATGGATATTTTCTTCGATAATTTTTACATCATCCTTTTTGGCAGAATCCATTTTGTTGAATACGATTACCTTGGCGCGGCGAAAGTTTATTTCCCCGGGATAATAACCTATCTCATCACCTGCCCGCAGAGGATCAACGACCACTATTTCTAAATCAGATTTGTAAAATGAAAAATCGTTATTGCCGCCGTCCCAAAGAATGATGTCCGCTTCTTTTTCGGCTTCACGCAAAATCATTTCATAATCGACTCCGGCATAAATTACTAAGCCGCGGGAAACGTAAGGCTCGTATTCTTCTCGTTCTTCAATGGTGCACTCCGCTTTATCCATATCTGCATAGGTAGCAAAACGCTGTACTTTTTGCTTAACTAAATCTCCATAAGGCATAGGGTGGCGAACTGCTACTACGCGCTTACCAGTTTGTTTAATTAAATCCAGAATTTTTCTGGTGGTTTGGGATTTGCCGCAGCCCGTTCTTACCGCGCAGACCGAAATTACTGGTTTAGATGACTTTACCATGGTATCATTAGGGCCAAGGAACATAAAATTTGCTCCAGCGGCCATGACTGTAGAACCGCGATTCATTAAGTATTGATAATTAACATCACTATAAGCAAAAACCACCAAATCTACTTTTTTGTTTTTAATGATGCTTACTAATTCTTCTTCAGGAAAAATAGGAATACCGGAAGGATATAACCTGCCGGCCAATTCTGAAGGATATTTTCGTTCATCAATATAAGGAATTTGTGTGGCCGTAAAAGCAACTACTTCAAAAGCATCATTATTCCTAAAATAAGTATTAAACACGTGAAAATCTCTTCCTGCTGCGCCCATAATCAGAACTTTTTTTCGCATGATCTCACCTTCAGATTTAAAGAAAACAATGCTAGAGGGATTTATATTACTTTTGATGATTGGAAATAACAGTTTATAACCCTTTTAATTCTTTTAACCCTTTACTAAAATATTCTTTCTTTTCTGAAATTGCAAAAGGACTTCCACCGCCGTGCCAGGTAAACCTTGGCCTCATCTGCACTGGAAAGATGCGTTCATTAGCATCGTCAAAAATAACTGCGGCACCATTAACTCTAGGTAAATGATCTATTTCTCTTTCTAATCCTTGACGCATATAGCTTTGGGTCAGTTGCCCTAAAGCATCTACGTCCATTCGGGCAGTAAGCCGATGAGCAATTACTGTGTCTGCTTGAGTCATAACATCGGTATGAATTTTTCCCGGTTGCTGGGAAGCCAAAATTAAAGAAATTCCTGGCTGGCGGCCTTCCCTTAAAATAGTAATCAAAGCATCTGAGGCAGCCGTTTTTCCTTCGTGTGGCAAAAGTTCGTGTGCTTCATCCAAAGCTAACCAGACTAAAGGTTCTTCCATTTCCTGCTCAACTTCTTTAGAAAAATAATGCATGGCCGCATCTACGGTTTTGAATTCTTCAGTTTTTCGGGCTAACATTCTTTGCTGGAATAAAGTCCGGGAAATGATGCCTACTACTAAAGCTTTGATTTCCCACCCAGAAGCCATAGTGGCATATGGGCTTACGTCCAAGACGGTAATTTGTCCTTTAGCAACAATATCTTTCAGGGGAGTACCTTCCGGAGAAAAGATTTCCCAGCCTTTGGCTTTTTCAAATTGGTTAACAATCACACTTTTGGTGTTTTTGTCACTTTCCGGATCATTTTTGGCTAATTCAATAATCGCATCTAAATCATAACTATTCTTTTTTAAGTTTAATAGCTGAATAATCCGAGTAATTAAAACTCCTTCTGCAGAATTAGGATTGAGATTAAAAGTGGTACACCATTCCTGCGGCTCAACATCAATCGGCCGAAGCGTAAAAGGAAAATCGGTAGGGATGCCCTCTTCTTTATAGCGGTAAAAAAAACCGGCAGGAGTATAAATTTTTACATCTAACCCTTTTGGTTCTATTTCCCATTTTTTTAAGATTTCTGCGTCCTGAAAATTGGGGTACTTCATGGTCCAATAAACCCCCATCGTATCTAAAATAACAATAGACAGGTTTTGCCTGATTTCTAAAGGTAAATCGGCTAGACCTTCGGCTATGGAACCCATTGAATAAGATTTTCCGGAGCCGCGCTTGCCGACAATAAAAACTACATGCGAGCCAGCTACATCCAAATAAACGGGATTGGAAAGAGAAGTGGTCTGCCCCATCTCAATGTATTGCTTGCCGATAAGCACAACTCCCCTTTTGCCATACTTTTCAACATCAGCTTTAGACCGGCCAATAATAACATCAAATACCATTATCAAGAATTAAATGAAGGAAAGATAAAAAGTTATCGGAAAATTAGGGATTAAATAAAAAATTCATTTAAAGAACACTTCAAGAAATTATTTAAACTAACTGTATGTTAATCAAAAAAAACACCTTTTATTATTGGGGGCTAGAAAAAAAGGAAGACTTGGCAGCCCGGGCAGGGGCACTTTCTTGAGCAAAAGTTTCGTGTAAAACAGCTACTTTTTCAGTTTATATTTCCATTTGATTAAGTTTTTCTAAAAGTAAATTATCATACAATTTAATTAACTGCTTTACAGCTACATTCTCTTGATTAATCTTGTAAAGAGTTGCTCTTCCAATCTTTCTCGTTTTTACTACAACCCCTAATGCTAAAAGCTTTGGCACTAAAGTATTTAAAGTTCCCCAGCTTACTTTGGCATTAAGCAAGTCGGTTAAAGTATAATCAAAATCTCTGCCCTCTATCAAATATTGTAATATTCGCATTCGGGGATTATCTCCAACATGCTCTAAAAAAATTGATTCTTCTTCCATATCCATAACAAAACTTGAGCTCTTATTTAAATCTTTCGTTATTATATATTGATGTACAAAAAGCTCAAGAAACAATTATTAATAAATTCTCGACCGCTGAACTCATGGAAGAAGTAGATGTTTTGAAAAAACTGATTCTTCAAAAATTAATACGAACTAATGTTTGGGGTGGAAAACATATCCCTCTTGCTTTTGTAATTAAAGGAATTCCAGAACATTATCGCAATACACATAAAGGAAAGAAAGCAGTTGAGAAAGCGTTAAAGGAATTAGCAAACAATGAATGGATGATTATTTTAGCAAAGAGAACTGGCCGAGGTTCTGATGTTCATGTTTCTTTGAACCCGCGAAAGGTTAGCGAAATTAAACAGTTTCTTATACGTTCGTAGAGAGAATATACTACGTTTTACCCCTATCATTTATAGAAGATATTTTTTCTCACTTGGGGGGGTCATAAAATAATATAAACAGTATTATTATTATTATTATTATTATTATTCAAGTAAATATTTAATAAAAAGAGGTTAATACAATGGTAAAAAAACAAAGTTCTTTGAAGCAGCATACACCCCATTTAGCAATTATAGCTGTAGTTGCAATTATCGTTATCGTTGCAGTCGTTGTGTTAGTTATGAATAAAGAGGCGCTGGTCGGCGAAGCCAGTAAGTTTTATGTTCCGAAAACGGCGACTAGAACCCCCCCGTTGCGTGTTTAGCTAGCTATGATTATGCTAAGTATTGGCGAGCAAAAGATATGACTTACACAGCTGCCGGAGCTAAAGTTCCTAAACCCGGAACAGAAGTTGGTGTCTTTTTTGAGAAAGGCAGTATTGATCATGGTAGTGGAGATTACCCAACTAAAACAGATAAACACACTCTTATAGCAAAGTACGGTTATATAAGTTCAGATGGATATACAATATATAAAATATTATCCTCTTATGTTGATTATTGTTCCGATAATAACCATTTAGTAGAATATTATTGTGATGCAACAAATCCAGAGACAGTGAGCGTAAAAGTTTATGATTGCATGGCTAGTTTCGGGACGCCTTGTAGTACCTTTATTGAAGAAGAAAACGCGATGGCGCCATGGAGTGGAGGAAAATGGAGCGCTTGCAGGTTTGGAGAAGGAGATGTTGAATAATTAAATGAGGTAATCTAAATGGCAAAAAAACAAAGTGCTTTGAAACAGCATACTCCGTATATTGCGATTGTTGCAGTAGTAGCCGTAGTTGCAGTGGTTATTTTAGTATTGAATTTTACGGGAGGAAATTTAGCTGGTGAAGCAGGAAGATTAACTTCTGTAGCTAAAACTACTGCTGCAGTTGATCCCTGTCAGCAAGGAGAAAAATGCGGATTTGTGACGAAGGACGAAGTTGTTGAGGAATTTGTGACGAAGGATAATAATCAAAAATTAGTGTTCGTTGATAGTAGTGTGATCTTAAACTTTTACAAAGGAGACGGGTCTTGGCAAACCGCCCCCACTTCCTCCGGAAATAAAATTTGCAGCGATATGGGCTATAAAAATTGTTGGGCTTCTAAGTTTTATTTTGACCGTAACTATTATTTTCATCTGATGGTTCCTGTAGCGGGGGGAAACAGCTTATGACTACTTTCGAAGGTTTACGTGCCTGTACTATGACGCCATCAGACTACCCTTGTCTAAAAGGAAATATTTTTGGCGTAACCGCAGAACCTGGAGCAGGGGATAGGGGAGAACATAATAGTATAATCGGAGTAATCTGCATAGAATAAATTTTTATTTTTTTCTTTTTTTAATTTTCTCTAAAAAACCACTAGTTAACCCGTTTTAATTAAATTATTTAAAAAAAATATTAAAAAAATAAAACAAATTTACAACCTATCCTCTGTCAAGACATTAACCCTAGAAGTTTCCTTCACTTTGGAATTTACGGCAACCAAATGAACAATTTCCAACTTTTCAGCTAACCTTACCAAGTCGATATCCACCGCCCCGTCTAGGGCAATAGCATAAATTCCCCCATTCAAGCTTTTAACCGTGGAAGTCAATTCGCTTAAAGGTACTTTTCCCAGAATGTTTAATTTCTGGTCAAAAATACAGGCCCCTTTAGTTCCAAACAAATCTTCAATAGTTTCCTTAAAAATCTTCTTTTCGGTTAAAGATAATTTATCTTTAGATAAAGAAGGTTTTGGAGCTAAGGCTGGTTTTGGAAAAGGCCGTAATAATTTCTTTTCATTGTCCGAAGGCATTTCCCTTCTAGGCTGAAGATTGGGTTGCAACCGAGTTTCATGCCTTTCAAAAGGATGCCTTTTTAGGGGAGCTTCTTTCAAAGCACCATCACTATCAATTCCCAAATCCAACTTAGCCTGCTCAGCAGTAATTTGGCTTCTTAAAGATTTATGAATTTCCTTTTTGGTCAATTCTTCAACTTCTTTTCCGTCAGGAGCTTTGCAGACAAAATCAATATCGGCTACGCTTAAAAGCTCTCTAATGATCAGATTTCCGCCCCGATCGCCGTCTACAAAAAGGGTGATATTCTTTTTCCGGCTTAAATCTTTAATGGTTTGCGGACAGGAAGTCCCGTTTAAAGAAATAACGTTTTTAAAACCATGTTTCAATAAAGTTAAGACATCTGCTCGGCCTTCAACCACGATTAATTCATCACTTTCATCAACAGCGGGACCGGCAGCAAGTTTTTCCCGGCCGTATTCAACTACTTCCATCATGCGCACGGATTGTGATACTTCGTACGACAATTCTTGCGAGTCTGGAAGGGTTTCTTCAGTAAGCTCTTTCAATAAAGCTTTAGCACGATCAATTACAAAAATTCGCTTGCTTACCCTAATATCTTCAATTTTCTTAACTTCAATTTTAGCATTGCAAGGGCCAATCCGTTGAATGATTTCTAAAGCAGCAGCAACGATGGCTGTTTCGGTCTTGTCTAAGGAACTAGGGATAATTATTTCACCATCAGTTTTTCCAGAACTGGTATTTACATTTACTTCAATTCTTCCTATTTTTCCACTTCGTTGTAATTCACGCAATTCCAAGTCATTTCCAAGCAAACCTTCGGTTTGACCAAAAATTGCCCCGATAACATCAGGTCGATCAACAATGCCTTCTATGGAAATGTTGGAATGGATAATGTATTTAGCTGCAACTGGACTTATTTTTGCCATTTTTAATCCTCCGTTTAATATGCACAAAAAAGGAAATTCCATACTTTAGTATGGGGGCTTTTTTGGCACAAAAAGGCGTTAAGCCTTTTGTGCAGAAGGCTTCACCTTCTTGCATCCTAAAAATCCGCTGTTAAATGCGGATTTTTATGATTTCTAGAAAGAGCTTTTAAGTACTAAGCCTAACTATTTTTCTATCTCCCCACTAATTGTAAATAATTAAACATAATTGTGCTCTTTCTTAAGTTTTTCTAAGAAAATAGGTTAATTCACAAACTTCAATTATTGTTTAAGTACTGATGATAATGATGAAGGTTAAATATTTCTATTTTCTTAGTGATTTTATAGAGAAATTGCTTAATTTTTGAATGTTAATAAAGCAATTTCTAATACAAGAAGGCTTTAGCCTTCTGTACAGAAAAGAAGTCGCTGCTTCTTTTCTTGTATAGTTCACATTTGATAATATCTCACGTTCACTATATGAATATGAAGCCTGCTTCACGAACCCCTGAGTTCACAGCTTGGCCTTTGCCGTGCGCTCCCACAGGTATCTCTCTGTGGCAGGCTATTTTAAAAAAATGAGGTCTCTAGTATATAAATGCTTCGGTTTATAA
>CAZKNU010000011.1:0-3394 GCA_964554235.1 uncultured Methanosarcinales archaeon
AGAGGCTGCTATGATGGCATCCTTTTCAGGACAACCGAAATGTCCTCTTTTCTACTGACACCAGGAAAGTAGAATGATGTTATAAGAAGTTTCTCTTTAAATATTTATCTCACCACTACCAAATAAAAAATATGAACACAAAAATTAATAAAAATAATTAAAACACTTTAATCTAACATTGTCCTTTCTCTTCCAATGCTTTCTTTTTCATTTCTCTGCGCAGGGCCGCATACTTATCCGTTAAAGAAAACTTGGGTGGGCGGGGTAAGATGGTTTTTCCGCTGCATTGGGGGCATTTATCTTCAAAAGTATAATTCCGGCAGGAAAGACATTTGTAAATGTGCTGAACCATTTTGTTATAATATTATTATTATTATTATTATTATTATTATTATTATTATTATTCAGATGAAGAGATTATTTGTTCTAAATTATATTATTTTATTTAATTATTTTATTTTATCTTTTAATTATTATCTAATCCATTTATTACTCTTTTTATTCTTTTTCTCGCTCATAAACAGCAGTAGATTGCTTGTCATTAAAATTTCCTAAAATATCTTGTACTTTTTTAAGTGTACTTTCAGCTGATTTATATTCATTGTCTTCAATTAACAACTTAAACCGGCCCGCACCAAGATAAAATAAACTAATGGTCGGCGAAACCACTTCTACTTCGGCTAAAGTTAATTTTATTTTTTCAACGCCATCGGATGCAAAAGTCTGGAGTTTAATTTCCCCTTTAATGAATACTTTTGGCGGTTTAAATTTATCCAGGATTGCTGCCGCCAATTCTTTAGCCAGCTTTTTTTCTACACCTAGTTTTTCTAAATCTGTATTTCCAGCAGCAACTTCTCTAAAACAAAAATAGAGAGAAGAAAATTCATTGAAAACTTTTTCGGTAATTTTCTTATATACTTCTTCAGCAGGCTGATCTAATTTCTTAGCTAAATTTTGCACTAAACTTTCTGCTTTTAACTCTTGTTTATATTCATTAAGCTTCTGCATTCTTTGATTAGAATTGACTCTTCTTAAAGATAAATCGATATGTCCTTTCTCCCGGTCTATACGTAAAACTTTACAAACAATCTGTCTGCCTTCACTTACAAAATCACGTAAATTTCTAATTCTTCCGGGAGAAATTTCAGAAATATGCACCATGCCGGCTTCACCAAATTCTAATAATTCCACGAAAACAGAATTAGGAAAAATCTTGGTGACTTTGCAAAGAACAATTTCATCCTCTTCCGGCAATCCTTTTCGTTTATATAACATAATTTCTTTAGAAAGAGGGTTATTTATAAATGTTTTTGGGATATGGTTTAAGAATATGGTTTGAAACAGTAGTTTTATACCTAAGTCCGTTTAAGCCTCGTCGGAGGGGAAGGAAGATAAGTAACCACATCCGATTTAACCTCAATTACTCCTTCTAAACTTTTGCATTCTTTCTCAAATTGTGCAGCATACTTTGACTTAACAAAGTCCGCTAAAATAATAGCATGAGGAGGCATTCCGTCTCCCCGATCTTTAAATGGAAGACGACCCGTAAATTTAGGATTATATTTTTGTATTAATCCTTCTAATGTAGGCAAATTGAGGTATTCAACTGCACCCATTTCATCATCAGCTGATGCAGGTACTTTTTCTCCCTGATTATAATAAACATAAACTGAATAGAACATAACTTTTCCTTTGGGTTTGGTCATTTTCAATTAAATTATTTCTTTAGTCGAGTATATAGCTCTTCTCTCGGCAGGGGTAGGTTCGGGAAGGGAATAAACTGGGCACGAACCAACATCAATTACTCCTTCTAAACTTTTACATTTTTTCTCAAACCACCGAGCAGAATTCCACCTACGAAATTCCGCCAGGATGAGGGAATGGGACGGCATACCCTCTTCCGGAGCTTCCTTAAACCCGGTGCGACCTGCAACTCTACCATGATACTTTTGCACCAATACTTCTAGCGCAGGTAAATAAAGATCTTCAAGCACACGTTCATCATCCATTAGCTCTCTTTTTTCTCCTTGGTTATAACTAACGAAAACTGCATAGCATTGAATTGTTTGTTTTGCTTTGGTCATTTTTAATCAAAACCTTTCTCCAATAGCTTCCAGAACCTTTCTTAATAAAGAGGGAGAGTATTCCTTAAGTTCTACTTTAAGGACTTTATCACTTAAATCTTCACAATCCCGTTGGAAATGCCTTGCTTCATCGCTAGACATTCTGCCGCCAAAATCAACAAACATGGCATAACCTTTTCCTCCACATAGTTCTGGCCAATTTTGCATGGAAAAATATTCTTTTTCTTCACCGTGATATTTGATGACTAAGTCATAAAATCCGCCGGGAGGCATACCTCCACCCCGGTAATCAACATAGTAAGGGCTGTCATAAAAAACCATAGCTTTATGGTAAACGGTCTTTTCTTTTTGCTTAGCCATTTTTACTCTAATACTTCAAGAACTCGCGCAGAAATCTTTGCTTTTCCTCCTGTCGGAAAAGCCAGCTCTTTGCTGCAGACTAAACACTTTACTACCTGAGCAGCATTGCCAAAGATAACTTGCTCATTTTTACATTTAGAACAACGAACTTTAATGAATTTGCTTTTAGGTCCTTCTTCCATTCTTTAAATCAACTCCACTTTCTTAGCGCGCATACCATAAGGCTGGCAGCTTGATTTTTTACAGACACTGCAAGTATAACGAAGATCAGTCTTTTTAGTATTTTTAACGCCGGTGCGCTTAAACTTGGTAACAGCCGGTTTAGAATATTTTCCGTGTCCACCTGTACCTCGAGCTAACCCTCTTTTCCTAGCCCGATACTTCGAACCCCGGCTTAGAGAGCTGGGTGCTTTTTTCTTATTTTGAGTAACTTTATGATTAGTATGCTTTTTACAAGTTTTACAAAATCGCATTTTAGCTTTAGGAATTTTCATTTAGCTTCTTAGAAGATGGCTTATTTAAAAAGCTTTCTATAGTTAAAACAAAGGCAATTTGTCGGTAATCTCATCTACTTTCTGTTCTTCGTCTGGCCCGATAGCTGCACAGGTCTTGGTGCCAGGCACGACTACCGTTCTTCCAGCATCAGTAATTAAAGCAGTGGTTAAACCTTTTTCTTTAGCTTGTTGAAAATAAGCCAATAATTCTTTTTCGTCTTTGACTTTTACAACGATTTTGGCCATGCCTTCTTTCCGCCATTTTTTAACTACTTCAGAATCTGATTTTAATACTGCCTCAACGGAAGCATGCGCGCATTGTGCAGCTAACTTCCCTTTAGGCAGTTTTAAATCCTGCCTAATTAAGATAACTTGCTTATATGCCATATTTTTCTAAGAATTATTTTAGGTTATAAAAAGGTATTTGTTTATTGAAGTTTATAAAAAAATCTCTCC
>CAZKNU010000011.1:3494-17580 GCA_964554235.1 uncultured Methanosarcinales archaeon
TCAACAGCCGCAGAAACGCCAGCATCAGAATAACTCCTGCTTAGCTCTTCCGGTGGATAATAACAGTTACCTAATCCTAAAACTAAAGCTGCCAGTCCGTAACAGATTTTATTTTTTGGCATTGGTTTTTTGAGCATTGGTTTGATAATTATTGCTGCGGTTCTAGACATGGATCCTTTTTCTACTTCTTAAACCATACGGGGTACGCTTCTTTTAGGTCTGCAGCTAAAAAAGGTTCTGAACCATCACACTTTAAACATGCGGTGCTAGGACAAAATCCGGATTTATTTTGAGAAATCTTAACCCAATTCTCTGTTTGTAACTGCAAAACCCTATCTCTGGCAGCAAACTGGTGTTCTTTTAATAAAACCCTAAGCAAATTTTCTTCGAGCTCGCCGGATTGTGGTAAACTGCGCAATTTTGTTCCTAAATCATAACAGCGATAACAATTTGTATAAACTCTTACAGCATCATTAATTTTCATTTTTATTTCCCTCCCTTCCACTCATTCTCAAACAGTCTGCTGAAGTAGTCAACAAAGTAAGGCGCTTCTACCCAAACTGCGCAGTCGTAACTCTTATGCACTTTAGTATCATCAGTCAAAAACAGCAATAATTCCTTGTTATCAATAATACAAAAGCGGGCAGTGCTGTCTTTATTTGCTTTTACAACGGCAAACTTAGAGAAGTTTTCCACAACATCTTTGTCGGCATTAGGCGGTACGGAAATCTTAATTTTCACGCCGTCTTTAGCTGCTTTCTTCATTTGATTCAAAAGAGGGGAATCGAACTTGCGCAGCAAGCCTTCCTTGGAAGTTACTAAAGTAACACTTTTCTTAGCGTTCTTAATCATGAATACCATGTGTTCGTAAACCTTATCCCGGCCGCGGAAAGCGCCGGATTTATCTGTTGGATCTACTAATTTAATGCCTTCGGTATGCAAAGTGTTCAATTCCTCTAACACTTCAGATTGTTTTAACTGCGAAAGCACTTTATTCTTTTCTTCAGCTTCTTCCAAAATTCGTTTCTTTACTCTTCCAATTACTTCGGTAGGAGATACTGCTAAGTACTTAATTGGTTTTCCAACTTTTACTACAATAAATCCTTTCTTTTCCAAAGATTCCAAAACATCATATGCTCGAGAGCGGGGTACGCTAGATATATCTGACAATTCCCCTGCGGTAGAGACTCCTCTAGATAAAAGAGATATCCACAATTTCCTTTCGTATGAATTCAGACCGAAGTCTTTCAATTTGTCTAAAAATTCCTTTTGAACGATCATTTTTTTCAAGTCCTCCTATGGCTTTATCACACTAATATCCACCATCAGCACCAGGACCCCTACTTTAATTTTAAATTATAATAACCCTTTTGATAAGTTTATTATAGGTCTAAAATTAGTGTTTATTTATAAACCTTTCGGAAGTTAGTACTATTAAGTAGTTATAACCTCAATCCACTGTGAACAAGCGGCTGCCCTTCACTTTAAATAAGCCTATCCTGGCGCCGGCATCTAACCACCCATGAGCATAATTTAAGGCCGCAAAAGCCAGTACAAAATTCCCTTTTTCTTTATAGAAATACCCGGCATCTTGGTAATAACGGGAAGCCATGTCCAAGAAATCTTTTGCTTGCCCTTCTCTTTGTTCGTCTAAAGCTATTTTAGCTTTTTCTAAAGCTTCTTTGGTGATAGAAAAATATTGCTCTAATTTTGCTTTGGTAATGGTTTTATTCATGTTTTATGAAAAAGCCGGGGTGCTTTTTTAACTGTTTCACAACCTCGGTCTTACTAAAGTGTCAGGGTTGTACGTCGCAGCCATTCCCAACAGCCTAACCCCCAGGTGATCATCTTTCTTCATGGCTTCATAATCTTGCGTTGCCATCAGTCCCAACAGCCTAATTAACCCGTTAGCATCTTTCTTCACGACTTGATAGTCTTGTGTGGCAGCCAATCCCACTAGCCTGATCGGCCAGAAATCATCCTTCTTCATGGCTTCATAGTCTTGTGTGACAGCCATTCCTGCCAACCTGATTGGCCAATCAAGATTTTTCTTCATAGTCTCAAAATCTTGGCAACAATCTTTTATCATGGCCCCGTAATCCCGAGTAATCACCACACTGATTGTCTCCCGATCAGGATCTTCCTTCTCGGCTACCCGGTAATAATTACCTTTCTTTATGGTTTGGTAATCCTGCGTGGCAACCAATCCCACCAGCCTAGTCGCTCGGTAACTGTCCTTCTTCATACCTTCATAGTCTTGCGTAGCAGCCAATCCCACTAGCCTGATCGGCCAGAAATCATCCTTCTTCATGGCTTCATAGTCCCGTGTGGCTACCATACCAAACAGCCTGATATCAATGTTGCTATCCTTCTTCATGGCTTCATAATCTTGCGTTGCCATCAGTCCCAACGGCCTAATTAGCCTGTTAGCATCTTTCTTCATGGCTTCATAATCTCCGCCAAATTTTTGTGCTGTTAACCATGCTACAAATTCAACAGGAGCATAACTTACAATATACTTTAAATCATCTAGCTGCAAGTATTTCAGCATACCATCGAGTTCTCCCTTATTCCAGGCATCCTTGATTGGCTGAGGAAGCTGGCCATTCCAGAAATTTCTGTTTTCACGGTCGCTTCCATCCACAAGAGCAGTTCCATCAGGAGCAGCATAAAATTTCTTTATTGCTCCGTGGCCAAGAAAGTCATTATCTAAACATCCTTCTAATGTTTTTTTACCATATTTACTTTCGAGGTCTTTTGCTGTTAAAAACAGCACCTGGCCGTCTTTCTCTATCCAAGATATGAATTCGCACATTTTTATTTTCCTCTAACAAGGGTAATTTGTTGTGTACATCTTACACCACAGAACACTTTTTATATCGAACCTAAAGTTATGAAGCACTACCATTTTTAAACGGTTTTGGGTCTTTTAACCGTAATCGGCAAAATTCCTTCTTTATACTCTTTTAAAGCAATTTCAATCGGATCAAACCTTAATTCCGCTAATTCTTCCGGAGTTAATTTTACTAAAAAAGGTGCACCCATAGATAATTGCAATGCTCGAGAACCAATCATTCTTGCTTTTTCGTATTTTGTGTAATCTATTTGCTCTTCGGTTTCCATTTTAGTTTAATGCTTTATTAAGCTCCTCCCTCAAAAAAGCTGCTTTTTCTAAAGCTAAATCAATCATTGCAGAAATTTCATCAATAGTCAGTGGAACGGCGCCCCCTTTTTGCAGGGCAGAAAGGGTCCCATCAGCATCAGAGGCAACTGTTAAGCGCGCTTCATAAGCTTCTTCTTCCTCATAAAGAGGATCGATAATCAAAGCCCCGTTAATTTTATAGACTGTAATTGGTAAAGGTTCTTTAGTTAATGGTAAAGGAACATCTGTTTTCTTTTTGTAATCGATAGCCCCAGTTGCTTCATCAACTACCGGAAATCGAGCTGACTTTAAAGCAGCTAAAACTGCTAAGCCAGAAGCATCAAATAAATTCCCTGCATCATTTATAGTAATAATATCAACAGTAATAAACCAAGCTTTTTCTCCTGGTTCAATGCAAAGCTGTTTCATATCTATTGCTTTTGCTTCTCTAATGCCCCTATCAGTTACCCGAGCCAACTCAATTGATTTCATGCCCGGAGGACCAGGTTCATACTCTGAACTGGACATGGCGGTAAGTTCTGCATTCACAGTAATACCGCCTTCATCAGGAGTATCATTGTAAGGCTTTTCTATAGACAATTTAACTCCGGCCATTACTACCGTTTCTCCGATTTGAACCCGTGCAGATCCTTCTGCAGTCCAGGACAAATCCGTTTCAATTTTAATCGGCTGGCGAAAAGTAGTTAATGAACGATTATCTAATCTGCGATTATCTTTAGCCAACTGAGCTATTGTTTCTTTATTTACGACCATCATTTTTAGTTATCCTCGGGATGATTATTCTTTTGATTATTATCCTTAACAAACCTTTCTTTTAAGGCTTTTACCTGCAATTCATATACTTTTTCAGTGGCCGACTTGGCTAATTCCAATGAACTTAGCAAATCTTCTTTAGATATTTCTCCATCCATTTGCAATAAGCTAATTTCTTTAGAATTGTGCAGCATCGCAACCGGAATGTCTGAAACTACTGCTGGATAAGATTCTTCACCATAGCTTAAATCAGCAACAACCGTTCCATCTACTTGTCCTACTGCTACTGCACTAACCATGTCTTTCATAGGAATACCCGCATCAGCAAGAGCTATTGCCGCAGCTGAAATAGCTGCACACCTTGTTCCAGCATCAGTCTGAGGCAATTCTACAAAAATATCAACCGCAGAATTGGGAAAATCAAATAAATCAATTACTGGTTCTAAAGCTTTCTCCATGACCATAGAAATTTCTTGTGATCTTCGGCTTTTTCCAGGCCGGATTCTCTCTCCAGAACCTGAAAAAGGCATCATAGAATAATGACAGCGGATAATTCCCCTTTTAGGATTAGCTAAAAATTTAGGGTATATTTCTCGAGGGCCATATACGGCTGCAAGAGCCCAAGTTTTTCCAATTTTAAATGAAGCAGAACCATTAGCATTAGGAATAACTCCAGCTTTAGCTTCCATTGGCCGCAATTCTTCAATTTTTCGTCCATCCAATCGTTTAGTATAAGTCATTTTAATCATCACGCTCTTGAAAATTCTCATGTCCTTGAGTGGATTCCGTTGAGTCAGATGCATAAGGAGTCGATCTCTTGGGAATATTTAATGCGCTTGCTTGCTCGTTAAGAAATTTTTCCATTTTTTCCGTCAATCCTTCTTGGTGAGATCTCATTTCAATCATTTTGATAGCCTGTTCAGCTAAATATTCTCCCTCAGGAGTTCCTTTTAACCAAATTAGGCCATTTTGGCCAACAGTAATATCACAGCCGGTTTTATTTTTTACTAAAGAAACCATACTGCCTTTCTTGCCAATAACTCGGGGCACTTTTTGACTATTGATGTTAATGATTCTTCCCCCAAAAATTTTGTGTAATCCTGGTTCTTTCATCGTTAAATCAATCAGATTCTGAGAAGTCACATTAATTATTTTTACTACAACATAATCGCCAATAGCTAATATTTTGCTTAAATCTTCTTCTTTTCGAATAAATCTAGACGTAGCATCTTTAACATTAAGCATAGCTGAGTAAGCAGTATTTGTATCTATCCGCCATCCGCTGAAAGCGATATCAGTTACTTTTCCAATTATTTTATCACCAGTTTGAAGTACATATGGTCCGGATAAAGCAGTTATTTTTATAACTCTGCCAGAAATATTTACTAAACCTAAAACTTTAGAATAAATGTTTTCATTTTCTCGGTAAGTATTTTCTCCAGGAAGAAAATCCATCCCCACGGCTAACGCCTCTCCCGGCGTAACAATCGCCCTTTCTTGTACTAATATTTCACTCATTTTATATTATTCACGCCCATTTAGATAGATACGCGAATACCTCCATATCTTTTCTCTCGCTTTTATCTTCGATTTGCTGCTTATTTAAAAACTTATTGGTCATTTTTGAGAAAAACTCTTACTTATACTAAAAGGAATTAGGTTTCGAACCTAATTCCTTTGGTACGCTCAAAGGGATTTCTTCCCTTTGGCGTACAAAAGTGATAGTTTTCACTTTTTGTATATACCAAAATCTTTTGATTTCTGTTTGAAATCTAAGGATTTTTAGTATAAAATAGGAACTGTATTGTTTGGGGTGGTGATTACTTATTTTAGTTAATTCTTTAGACTAGTTCAAGACTATTCTTAAAACTATTTCTTTGATTCTATAGATTAATACAGACTAAAGCTTATAAATATGGTGATGAAGAAAAAGAGTATGGATTTTATTTATGGAAAAAAAGCTGTCATTTATGATATGGATAACACTTTAGTTGCAACTGATGTTTATGTCCAGGAACATCTTTTAGCTACAATTCAACAATTAAATTTTCCACATATCTCATCTAACAACATTGCTGAAATTCAGAAAAAAAATCTACCTTTTGAAGACATTTTTAAAGGTTTATTTCGAGATAGCGCTGGATTGATTTTAGAAAAATATCGAGAAACAGCTTCAACCAAACCTTATTTTGCTACTCCCGGAGCAGTAGAACTGACTATTAAATTAAAAGAAATGAAAGTTGTGCAAGGAATCTTAACTAACCGCACTAAACTGACAGTAGAAAGATTGAGTCAAGCAGGTTTTTCGCCATTTGATTTTATTTTTTCTCCCGAACCAGAATTTAGGAAACCGCACCCCCAAGCTTTTGAACCAGCCTTGCGGTGGCTAGCTGCACAAGGAATCAATAAAAATGAAATTCTTACTTTTGGCGATCATCTTGATGATTATTTATCGGCGAAAGCAGCAGGAATAGATTTTTATGCCATCCTAACGGGGCAGACTACTAAAGAAGAATTTTTAGCTGAAGGTTTGACTGAAGAAAAAATATTTGGCAATCTTAAACAATTATACCAAATGAACATAAGCGGTTTAATAAAATAAATTAGAATAAAAATGGATGAAAAAGAAAAATATTTTAGTTCATTAAAGAATTTTACTGCTGTAGAAGGAAGGCATTGTTTAATTACTGCCCCTTTAAGAGAATATTTTTCTGAACATGCTCTTCACAAATACCGTACTTTAGTGGAATTAAAACATTTGCTTAAAATGTCTGAAAATTCAATTTTTAATTTGCCTTCATTAACCGAACAAGATCGTAAAGAAATTCTTAGCATTTTTGAAGAGTTTGATGAAAGCAGCTCTCAAGCTATTGCAGAGTACGATCATTTTGGTCGGAATGGGGTTGGTCCAACTGAACATGATGTTAAATCAGTAGAATTGTTTATTGCTGAAAAATTTAAAGGAACTAAATATGAATATTTGGTCCCTTGGATCCATTTTGGTTTTACTTCTGAAGATGTTAATAATATTGCTTACAACTGCCTGTTAAAAGAGGGCATAGAAAAAGTTTGGCTAGTACAATTTAAAAAACTCTGTGGCTGCCTCAAAGAATTATCTTTAGAACATCAAAGAGTACCTTTACTTTCACGAACTCATGGTCAGCCGGCTTCTCCCACCACCTTCGGCAAAGAGATGGCGGTCTTCTTGCAAAGATTTACCAATGAAATAAAAGAATTAAAAAAATTAAAATTAAGTTCTAAAATGAACGGGGCGGTGGGAAATTATAATGCTCACTTGGTAGGTTATCCAAAAATTGACTGGATTAAATATTCTCAAGAATTTGTGGAAAGTTTTGGTTTTGATGCAGAATTATTGACAAATCAGCGCGGACCTAAAAATAAAATTGTTCAAATGTTTCAAAGCATAATTCGAAATAACAATATCTTAAAAGATTTTAACATTGATCTTTGGTTGTATGTTTCTCGAGACCTAGTTCAGCAAAAAAAAGTAGATGCCCATGTTGGTTCTTCAGTTATGCCTCACAAAATAAATCCGTGGTTAATTGAATGTAGTGAAGGGAATATTGAAGTTTCCAATGCTCTTTTAGAGACATTTTGCCGAGAATTAGAAATTTCTCGTTTGCAAAGAGACCTATCAGACCATGATTTAGAAAGAAATTATGGAACAGCTATCAGTTACTCTTTGGTAGCTTTAAATTACACCTATGATTTTTTAAGAATGATTACGGTTAATAAAGAGCTGATGCTACAGGAATTAAAAGAAAATCAAAAAGTGTTAGCAGAAGCATATCAAACCATTTTGCGTGCTAAAGGTAGAACCGATGCTTATGCTCTATTTAAAGATTTATTTCGGGATAATGCTCCGTTCAGTAGAGAAAAAATTGATGCAAAGATTGACCAATTAGATTTGGATTTAGAAACTAAACTTCAATTAAAATCACTAAAAGTAGAAGAATACACTGGTGAAGCTAGCAGGCTAGTAGAGATTGCAGTTGAAAATTATGACCAATTTAATTGGGAATAAATTGCTTTTTGGTAAAAATATAATTACTAAATCATTATCGAGATAATTAGTTTAATCAATTAAAAACAGGGGGTTTAAACATGCATACGGCGGTTTTAGGTGTACAGTGGGGAGATGAAGGTAAAGGAAAAATAATCGATTTTTTAGCTAAAGAACATGATATAATTGTTAGGTGTCAGGGAGGCAATAATGCCGGCCATACCGTCGTTGTGGATGGACAGAGGTATCCTTTTCACCTGCTTCCTTCTGCGGTTCTGCATGCGGATAAAATTTGTGTTTTAGGGAATGGCATGGTCATTAATCCGGAAGTCCTCTGGAACGAATTAGAAAACTTAAAATCTAAAAATATCAACCCTGCTAAAATTTTTGTAAGCAATCGGGCTCATTTAATCACCCCCGAACATATACAGACTGATGTGGAAGAAGGAAAAAATATTGGAACAACAGGAAGAGGAATTGGACCAGCATACACTAATAAAATTAGCCGAAAAGGAATGAGGTACCACAATTTTAAAGAAGCCCATCAATACGAACAGATTATAGAAAAATTACAACCAATGATTGTTGATACTGGTTTTCTTCTGAATCAAGCAATCAAAGAAGGCAAAAAATTATTGTTCGAAGGCGCCCAGGCAACTATGCTGGATATTGATCATGGAACTTACCCTTATGTTACCAGTTCAAATTGCAGTATTGGGGGGTTATTTACCGGCACAGGTATTTTTGTAAGAAATTTAGAAGTTGTGGGCGTTTCCAAAGCATATACTACTCGCGTAGGCGCTGGTCCTTTTGTAACAGAATTATTTGATAATGTTGGACAACAAATTCGTGAGGTGGGCCATGAATTCGGCACAACTACTGGACGTCCAAGAAGATGTGGTTGGCTGGATACGGTTGTTTTAAGATATGCTAAAAGAATAAACGGATTAGATTATTTAGCGATTACTAAATTAGATATCTTAAGCGGGTTGCCTAAAATTAAAATATGTGACGATTATTTTATGGAAGGTAATGCCTGCAAGGAAATACCTGCAGATATCCGAAAGTTGGAATCTGCACAGCCTTTGTATTTAGAATTGCCGGGATGGAACGAAGATATTTCTAAATGCCGGTCTTTTGAGGAATTGCCGGTTAATGCTCAAAAATACCTGCAGAAGATTGAAGAATTAGTTGGAGTTAAGATAAAGTATATCGGGGTTGGAGCAGATAGGGGAGACTTGATAATTAAAAATTAATTTAAATTTTTTAATTTTATTTAATTATTTTATGCTGATTATTGGGTTTAAAACGATAAAAGAACCGGGAGCATTGTAAATTCTTATTCTATCTCCACTAAAACTTCCCCGTGAGTTAAAGAATTTAGTTTATCAATAAATTCCTGCTGCAATCCTGCCGGAATTTCCACTTTAACTTTCCAGTTGCCGTTATTCATCCATTCTTCTCCCAATATAGCGGAATTGCTTTTAACAAAAGAATACAATTTGCCCGAAAACTGAGCCGGAATAATTATTTTTATCTTCTTCTGTTCGATTTTAATAGGAATAATCGGCCTTAATTTAGCAATAATTTCGTCAAATTGCTCTTCCACAGTTTGATTATAATCTAAATGGATTTTTCCTTCTTCTAAAGCAGTTTCAATTCGATTAGGCGGATGAGGAAAACCAGTTTTAGGATCAACAGCATTTCGATGGATTAAATTAATCAATTTGCGTTTTTGCTGTTCACGTTCCTCGTTACGATGCTCTGCAGTTGCCTGAATTTCTCCGCTTTTAAGAATCAGATCAGCAATTTTTGCCGTATCGGTGGTCTTAAATGCTTCCATTAATTTATCGTTAGCTGCCGCCAAGCCTTTTTTAGCATCGGTAAAAATCCTAGTTGCTAACAGCACTTCATTTAGATCGTTAATTTCTCCTTTTTTATATTTTAAAGCTGCATCAGGATCTATGCTAATCTCAAAATTATGGCCAAATTTCTTAATCTTAGCGACATTGATTTTTTGGGTATTCATAATGAATATTCCTCCTAAAAAAATAAAAAGTAAAAAAATTAAGAAAATTATTTTATTAATTTTTTCAGTTCATCATTGCTTAATTTAGTAAATCTCTTGTCCGTGTTATCAATATAAGCAACATCAACCCGATCAAAATTAAAGTCCTCTTTTAGGAAATCTTTCATTAAGCTTAAACCAAATTTCATTCCTTCTTCTAGAGCCATATTGGGTCGATACCTTTTCTTCAGCGCTGGCTCGATTTCGTCTTCGCCTTCGCCGATAACTGCTGCTTTATATTGGAAATACAACCCGTATGGTTCAGTCAAAAACAATTTAACTTCTCCATCTTCTTCAACTCCGCCAACTAAGAGAGAAACACCAAAAGGCCTTAAACCGGCTGATTGGGTGCAGACTTGCTTTAAATCGCATATTTCTTTTACAATAGAAAGAATATCAATCTTTGAATCATAAGTAACTGCATGCTGCTGTGCTTTTAATTGGGATCTATCAACCAGTACCCGAGCATCAGAAATTATACCTGCAGCGGTAGCACCAATATGGTCGTCAATGCGGAACATTTTTTCAATAGCTTCCGGAACCATCAATTTAGAAGTTACTCTTTTATCAGCAACAAAAACCACCCCGTCTTTACAGGCAATGGCCAGTGCAGTTGAACCTTGCTTAACTGTCTTTTTAGCATACTCAACTTGCAGTAATCTCCCATCAGGAGAAAACATAGTGATGGAACGATCATAACCCATCTTATCGATTACTTGTTTATTTGGATTCATTTTTTACACCTCAATACTTTCTTTAATTTTGATTATATTTAACTTGTATTATAATTTAATACTATAAATAACTACTGGCTTTTTTAAGTGTGCCGGAAGTAATTACAGACTTAATGATTACGGGCGTGTTTTTAATCTTTTTGCTTAAAGTCAGCGCAGCTCTCAGTTCATCCATAAATTTATGGTTTATTTTTATAACAAATCGCTGTTTTTCGGGATTAAATTTTTCTTTTATTATTAAAGGCGAAGATTTAGCTAATCCCCACTGGCCAAAGAAAAGTAACAGGGTTGATTCCACTTCTTCTTTAATTTCCGGAAAAGAAAATTTTTTGCTGGAAAGTATCTCAAAAACGACATATCGTTTTTTTTGTTTCAATGAAGGCAATAATTTCATTCTATAATTTCTTCCTCAACTGCCGTCGGCACTTCCTCGGCAACCGCTTTTTTATCTGATTTTTTAGCATCATTTACTGCCGGCGTGATTACTTCAATTTTTCCAAATTTGCCAGCAGAAACCTGTTTTTCGCCCTGATATTCGGAACACCAGCCGTTTTCTAAATGAATTTTGTCTCCTTCTTTAATTTTATCAATATCTTCATTCCAAAGCGTAAGCTTGATTGCTCCTGAACCATCTTTTACCTTAATACTGCAGACTGTTCCGGTTTTGCCAAACTTTTCAAAAGTTCGCGGTTCTTGCTTTTCTATAACTTCAACTACAAGGTCTATTTTTCCTTGATTTGCTTGTATATCTTTAATTTCCATAGTTTAATCTTTATGCCCTCGATTTTATATAATTTTCTATTATAATCTCGTTATAAGTTAGGTTTATTTTTTATTGTTTATTTTCTTTTAATGATTGGGTTTATTATTTTCAATCAATTTCTTCTTTTTCTTCTCGACCAAATAAAGAAAATTTTCTTTGGATACTATTGATTCCCCGGTTTCTTGCTCTAATTCCGTTCTGGCGTTTTGAGCTATCTGTCCGCCTCTTTTTGCAGCTTGTTTACTTTCATTAAAACCTTGAGCGTCTCTTGTTCTGGTAATATCGGTGGTCGCTTTCTCTCCAAGCATCGTGAAAATTAGCTCCCAATCGGTCATGTGGTCGCGAAGATTTTGAATGGGTATATTTAATCCCTTAAACTGCTTGTATTCTCCAACTGTTTTTCCAAAGGTTGCTTTGGAAATTTCGTTAGTAAGGATAGCAAATTCTTTATCTTCCCCAACGCCTCTGCTTCTCCATTCTTCGGTTAAATCTTGCCTGATGGCAATACCTCTAAGCCGTTTATCTATCCAATCTTTAGGATAGCCTTTGAGTTCATAATATCCTTTAGCTCTATCTTGAGCTAATTCCGGATTCTCTATTTCTTGGACGCGTTCGTAACCAGTTTTTGCTAACCAAAGTTTGAATGGTTCTGCTTTCTGGGAGGGGATGGATTGGATTATTCGAAATGCTCCTTCTGTATTGACACAGTTCATATTTTGCCTTCCACCAGCTGTAGGCACCAAAAGGGTATGTACAATTTGTACCCACCCTTGAGCTAAAGGTTCGTCCCTTTGCTTCATTTTGTTAAGGTATTGCTTGGGGTCTTTAGAATCAGTTAAAACAACGACAATATCTTCAATAACAAACCACCACTCTTTGTTGTGCCAAACCCGGCGGATGCCTTTTCCTTGAAAAACAGCTAATGAATTTTCCATGCTTAATCTTGCGTTTTAGTAGATATTTAAACCTTACGCGCACTTGTCTTGTGGGTTGTGGCTTCTATCCTTGAAATGTTTTCTTGGTAGCACTATACATCAAACTTCTATTTATTTCTCTATAGGATATTTCCCCAGAGAATTTAGCCTCAAACTTGGTTAATATTTTTTGTCTTAGTTTGTAAGTATTTGCATGTTTAGCATATGCGCACCACCCTTCCATAAAATCGTATATTGCATTGTAATCAATTTCTTTTTTATCATATGATAAATAAATCTCTTCCAGTTTTCTTTTGAATTTCTTTAAATTCCTCTTTTTCAATAGGCAATAATGAGGAAATATGATAAAGCCAAGAAATCCTATACCTCTTCCCAAATATATTATTTTTGACTTGTCTGGATGTAACTGTAAAGCCAACTTTTCATTTAAAAACCAATTTATTTCTAGTTTAAATTTTTCTAAAACTTCTTTTGAATTATGAATTATTACAAAATCATCTACATATCTTACATAATATTTTGCTTTTAATCGGTGTTTAACGAACTGGTCAAGTTCATTAAGATAAACATTGGCGAAAAATTGAGAAGTTAAGTTCCCTAAAGGCATGCTTTTTTCTGTTGAATAATTGCTTAAAATGTTCTTTATCAACAACAGTACTTTCTGGTCTTGAATTTGTTTCTGCAAAATTCCTAACAGTGTAAGATGATTAACATTATCAAAATAATGCTTGATATCTGCTTTAAGCACAAAGCTATTTTAGTATGGTTCTTAGACACTTTATTAGAAAAATACCCGAATCGTTCTATTGCTTTAAAAGCTCCTTTTCCGATTCTGTTGGCGTAAGAATCATGAATAAAAGATTTCTCAAATAAAGGTTCAATGATGTTGCATAAAGCATGATGAACCACCCTGTCACGAAAATCAGATTTACTAATTTTTCTGGTTTTAGGATCGTGAATTATGAATGTTTTAAGCGGTTTGGGTGAATATACCAAGAAGCTTAAATCCGCTTGTAATTGAACAAGATTTTCTTTTAGCTGGCTTTCAAAATCAATAAGTTCTTTCTTCTTAGTTTTTCTTTTTCTTGCTTTAACAAAAGCTAGCTCAAGATTAGAATAAGAACATAGCCGCTCGTATAAACTTTCGTTCATTATAAGTGCCAATGCAGGAGTTATTCGAAGGAAACGGCCGTTATTGTTAAGGTTGTTGTTACCATTAGCATTTGAGTTGTTGTCAAGATTATTGACATAGACCGCCCGCATATAGCTCTCCTATCTAAATATGCACCGCCACTTCATTTCTGTCGTAGTTGAATTTTATAATCCCAAAATTAAGGACCATGATAAGAGAGCATGTAGCCCCTGCACCTCACTGTCTTTAAGACAATGTGGCACGTAAAGAGGTAAAATAATAGAATATATAAAATGTTACTTTTTTGCGCGCTAGCGCGCACTCTAACTAGGGGCTACGGCGAAGGAAACGGCCGCTATTGCTAAGGCCGTTGATACCATTAGCATAGGAGTTGTTGTCAAGATTAAGGACATAGACCGCCCGCAGTTGGTCTTCATTTGTATTCTTTTGAATCCAAACATTAGGGATTACATCTCGTCCTTTGGCTGCTTTAAGCGCTTGAAGATATTCAGTA
>CAZKNU010000011.1:17680-26281 GCA_964554235.1 uncultured Methanosarcinales archaeon
CGGATTAGTTCCATCGTCTTCAGCTTTCACGTATTTCCACGGATTAACCATGATACTCACCTGCTGCATAACTTTGATAAAATTTCTTAGTTATGTCGATTGCTTTTCTAGGCATTTCTGCTGCATCACTGATTTCGATTACTGGCACGCCCCAGCTTTTCAGATCTCTGGTGCTTTCCGTTTCATTTCCAATCTGGAAATGAACATAAAATTTATCTGCAATTACTTGTTTGAATCGGTCTTTGATATCGTCCCAATTTTGTATTTCCCCGTCAGAAATGGTCATCAATACGCTGCCTTTCTGTCGAGCTTCTTTGACTAAAACGTCAATGTTAAGACTAGTAAACCCGCCAAAAGCCGGGTTTAAGATTCTTTTCTTCATTTCCGTTCGGTCTTCATACTCTTTCTCTCCTGTAGCTTCAGTTCTGGATGAAAAAGTGATTAAATTATACCTTGTTTTTGTAGCTACACCTAACCTATGTAAAGCTTTCTCTATTCCATAATATGCCAGCAAAGCATAATGATATTTACTTTGGTCACCCCAAGGAACAACATTAGTTCGACCATTATCCTCTCCATTATTGCTATTCAAAGTCATAGATCCAGAATTGTCTAATACGGCAATATTAAGTTCTGGATAACTGTGAATGCTTTTCTTATATTTGGCAGTTTGTTCAATATATTCTCTAGGAACAGCAAAACAAACGTCGCCCTTTTCATCAAACAAGATTCTTCCAAATAATAATTTGCTAAGATCATCTTTATCTTTATCAAATATCCGAGCTTGAATTGGTGCTACCGGCATGCTTTGTCCTTTCCTTGGCGTTTCTGCTTTAATCCAGATCTCTGAAGCTTCTGCCTGATAAAAATAATCTAATGCTTGCCATCTGTCTATGAACGGGGGAAGACTTTCTCCATCCTGATTCCTGCGCTGCATTACTTTCTTTAAATTGTCTTTATCCAACACTCTTTTCATTAACGGGTCATCAATCTTTTCCGGATCAAATATAGGTTTAGTATCAAATCTTGCTGGCACACGATAACCTTTCCCGCTTCCGCTGCCCGGCAGATATTCTGGACAATTCTGATCCATCAATTTAACTAAATGTTTGGCAAAAGTATGAAAAATAGTTGGCCAATTCTGCTTGTTAAATAATAAACGCAGATTTTGTTTTTTATCTATACCCAAACCAACTTCCTGAATGCAGGCGGCCACGACTTCATCTACTTTTGCGGCATTAGTGTAATATCCAGCAAGCATCTGCTTTTGCTTTTTTCTGCCCCATAAATGCTGATTTAATTTTACAAAGGCTTCATATAACGGAGAATGTTTTCCGTTATTTATTTCAGCCTGTTCAGCAAAGAACATGCTTAATCCATTGAAATGTGTATATTGTGAACCGTTTAAATTATTGACGATATCAGAGATACAGTTCTCTAAATACAATGCTCCGTCAGGAGAAAATCTTCCTGCTTCCAACATAGCTTGAGTCACGGCTTCAACAACTCTTTCTTTTCCAATTAAATCTTCCGGACATCCTAATCCATCAACATCATTTTTCAAACGGTCATGGCCAACTTCATGGAAAGATACATCTTCAAACACTTTAAGTTGCGGATTCTTTAAATGAAGTCTGGTAGCAAAAACTTTCACTGGTTCATACTGCATCGGATTCCAATCATCAGGTATTTGAATTTGAATAGATTTAGTAGTTAAATCAATACTGGCGCTGGGAGAAGTTGCTCCACTGACTGGAGTTACATTCAAATCACTAGTTGAACCTTGTGCACGGATTAAATTCCGTAAGTGCTCTTCCAGATTTGGTGTTTGTATCATTTTTTCTTGCGTGCGCTCGCGCGCACTCTAACTAGGGGCTACGACGGAGGAAACGGCCGTTACTGTCAAGGTCGTTGTTACCATTAGCACCAGAGTTGCTATCCAGGTCGTTGACATAGGCCGCCCGCAATTCATCCGCAGCTGTATTCTGTCGCTTCCAAAAATCAGGAATTACTTTTTTTCCTTTGGCTGCTTTCAGCACAGATAAATATTCAGTATAAACATCAGTTCTTCCTTCCAATAAAGCCATCCAAGCATCCCGAGCAAAAGTTTTATTATTGCTGTCTAATTTAATTCCTTGGAAACTAGCATAATCTACGGGCAGAAATCCGTCTGCAAAATCTTTAGCAAGGCTAATTAATTGCGGACATCGTAAAATTAATTGCAGATTAGTCGTTTTAGCTTGACAAACAACACCACAGCAGGAGTCCAGCCAAGTGTTAAAATACTTTAATCGCTCTTCCATACTTCGCTGAGTTCCATCAGGATTAGTAAGAGTGTTAAAATCAGTCATTCTAGCTAAGATATTTTCTAAGAAAGTATTCGGGCGATAAATTCTGCTTCCGTCCGGTAACACGAATTGCGGATGATTCTGATTATTTTCCTGATTGCATGCCTGTCTTAATGCATCTACGCCTAAAGCATACGTACTTGTTTGCGGCATTAAGATATATTCTCCGCTGGAAACTGGATTGGATGCAGGTACGATTACTGGCGGAGTATCTCCTGCAGGTTCAGTTTTAGGATGAAGGTACGGATTAGTTCCATCATCTTCAGCTTTCACATATTTCCAAGGGTTAACCATTTTTCATGAACCTCATTTAAAGCACGCATATTCTCCAACACAAGCATCAGCTACTGATTTAGGTAAATCCTTGCCTTGGGATTTACATACCAAAACAGCATCCATTAATTGTTTAGGTAATCTTTTCTTTAATTTATCACCGATATCTGAAGCAGCTAAGTAAGGATTACCTGAATATTGTTCCCTCATTCTTTGCGGATTCTCCAGCATGCCTGAATATGCTCCAACTAACTTGAAACTTTCAATAACACTGTCTATAACGCCAACTTTGGAATTAGGTTTTTTAGCTCGAACATATTCCCTTAATGAGCGGGCTAAAGCAATGATGCTCATAGCTCCACGAACGGAAGCAGGATAGACCATTCTATACAACAATTTTTCTTCTGTAGTATTTCCGATATTATCCTCTTCCGCTTTTCCCGGCCAGACCTCTTTCATGACTCGTTTACTGTTTTTACCTGAATTACAGGGAATGTAATCCAATCCAAAGACTAAATACCTGAACATCAATAATTCTTCACCTAATTCTTGTGGATTGGGTGTGTATGCTCCCTGCTTGAACTGTTCAAAAGCTTTAGTGAACAATTCAGTACTGTCAATGGGATGTTCTTGCTCTTTTAATCTAATTTCCCCTCCGCTGCCTAATAGAATAGCATCTAAATCTGATGGTTCTGGAGAAAAGTTATCTACATCAATTATCAAGTGGGAACGCTCTTTAAGAGCTTTATCCATAGACACAGTTCCTGTATATTGCCCGTTGCCAAAGTTTGCTGACCAAACTCCAACGCTGTAATGCATATTCTGAGTAAATTTTTTTCCATCAGTGTCAGAAAAAGGGGCTATTGTTTTTCCACCAAGAGAATACTTCTTTCCATCTAATTCAATAAATCCTTCAAAGATGTTAAATAACTGGTTTTGTACGATTTCAGCACAGCGGGTGATTTCTTCTACCACAATCAAAGGTCGATAAATGTCAGCAGTTACTTGACTCATTTCCTGCTGGGAAACAGCAGTTCCTTTCTCTTGGGCTTCTTTCAATTTCGCAAAATTCATCTCTCTAAACAAAGATTTGATATCTAAATCATTCCTGCCCAGGACATAAGAAGCATTATTACCAAACAAGCCCTGAACGTCGGCTAACAATTGTGATTTACCCATTCCTGCCCCGCCATATAAACCGATATTTAGTCTGGCAGCCAGAGATGCTTTAATTACATCCCAAAGAGTTAGATCCATTCCTCCCAAGGTCAATATTTTTGTAGTATTACGATAAGTTGGAGCTTCTAATGCGACAATTTTTGCTAAAGTTGAATTATTCATTTTTCTTTTGCCTCGATTTTGTCAATATTTACCTGCACTAATTCTCCCGCTTCCAAGAAAGGATGAAGATTTTTTGGAATGATAAGTATCAAATTCTTCCCCTGTTTGGCAATTTTTTTGATTACAGTTAATTTCATATTTTTACACCAAAGTTATAACTTTTGAATAGTAAAATAATATCTTATATTTAAATCTTTCGCATTTTGTTGCTATTATTAAGTATTAACAGAATAAGCTTTTTCGCTCCAGCAAACGAGTGGTTAGTTAAGCTTTCGCTCCAACTTTACAGCTCTTCCGCTCAAGCCATAAAATATTGTTAATACAACAAGAATAATCTAATTGCCCCTTTCCAAGCGCTCTCGCAGCTGCACTAACTGAGCATAATACCTCTTTTGAACTTTTTCTGGCAGCACTTGGTAATTATCATAGATTTGGTGGTATATTTCTTTCTGTTCAGCAAGCTCTTTCTCGTCAACATCGTGAAAACACCATTCTATTTCTTTTTCGCATCTAATGCTAGATTCTATTTTTTCTCTTATTTCCATCAGGTTAGAATAGAAGAATATTTTTTTTGGTTCTGGTAAATTTAAATAAAGATCATAAGCATCCAAGTAGTTACTTTTCAGCCACTCCAACGATTGCTTGTTTAGCAGCGAAGTGATTCGGTTAAGTTTCCTTCGCAGCCGATTAATGGTCGAGCAAAATTCCCATAGGATAACACTTAAACCTATCAAAAGCACACCCGCAAAAACAAGTATTAAAACCAACCAATTATTTTCTATCATTTTGTTTTTTAATAATTTTTAACAATTTTTGATAATCTTTAATACTCTTTAACAATTTTGATAATATTTGATGTTTTTAATACTTCTTAATATTATTTAATATTTATTAATATAGTTTAATATTCCTAATTCTATTCCCTTTTTATTGACCGTATAATTCCAGTAATTTGTTTTTTAACTCAACTATTCTAACTCTTTTTTGTTTAGTGGTGTCTCGGTTGCGGATAGTAACTGCATCATCTTCTAAAGATTCAAAATCAACAGTAATGCAGTAATTTACTCCTATTTCATCAGCTCGCGCATATCTTCGGCCAACCGAGCCGCTGGCATCAAAATAACAAGAACAGGTTTTTCTTAATAAATCATATACCTCCTCCGCTTTAGCCAGCAGTTCTGGTTTATTTTTTACTAAAGGAAAAACAGCGCAAAAATAAGGAGATAATTGCGGATGAAAGTGCAGGATAATGTTGCCTCTTTCCTGGCTGTCTTCATAATTTAAGTCCAATAAAGCATAGACATTTCGATCCACCCCAAAAGAAAGTTCTAACACGTGAGGAATAAAACGGCTGCCGCTAGCTTCATCAAAAATTTCCATCTTTTCTTTAGAAATTTCTTGATGCCCTTTCAAATCATGATCGGTCCGGTAATGCAACCCGCCCATTTCTGTGAATCCCAATTCGGAAAGTTCAATTTCTAAATCGAAATGATATTTGTTATAGAATGCTTTTTCTTTTTCATTTAATTCATAAAATCTAAATTTTTCTTGGGGGATTTTTAATACTTCAAAATAAAACTGCTGAATTTTAACGAGGTGAAAAACATAAAATTGGGGTAATCCTTGGTCGACTAATTCCTGAGCAGTTCGTTCTACAATTGTATTTTTTTCCCGATCTTTGACCAGCAAGGTTCTTAATTTGCAGTCTTTAACAAGGTTAAAATGTTTGTGTTTACTAATTTCGGCGGGATTAAAAAAAATTTGTAATTCTGCCTGAGTAAATTCTCTTTGCCGTAAAGTTAAATTTCGGGGAGAAATTTCATTACGATAAGCTCTCCCAACTAACGCCAAACCTAACGGCAATACTTTTCTTAATAATTCAAATTGGTGTTTAAAATTTACGTAGGGTGATTGCGCGGTTTCTGGTCTTAAGAAAGCTCGATTTACCGTCGTTGCCCCCATGTTTAGGGGAAACATCATATTCAGGATTGTTACGGGTTTAAAACTAGCCCCGCATTGCGGGCATTTAAGTTTATGTTTAGTAATTAATTGAGTTAATTCTTCTGGAGAAAGTCCTTCCGCTCTTTTAGCAAGAGTTTTCTCAATCAGATGATCGGCCCTTTCTACAAAATCACATTTAGAACATTTGGCTAACGGATCAATAAAATTATCCAGATGTCCAGAAGCCTTGAAAACTTTTTCATGCATAATATTAGACGTTTCTAGTTCAAAGTAATTATCATCTAAACCCAAAAAATAGTTTCTCCACAGATTTTCAAAATTATGTTTTAATTTAGTCCCTAGATGACCATAATCATAAAGTCCTGCAACCCCCCCGTATATCTCGGAAGAAGGATAGATAAAACCTTTTTTCTTAAAAAAAACAGCTAAATCTTTGGTGGTAATGGCCATGGGTTATTAAAAATGCGAGAGGTTTATTAAGTTTTTGTGTCATCTCTCCAGCCAATCTACTTCCTCTTCGCTTAATTCTAATTCTTTAGCTATCTCCGGCCCAGAACTGCTTTTAAACAAGGCCTGTAGATAAGGTACTTGTTCTAAAGCCACTTTCTGGGAAGTATGTGTTTTCCTAGCTAATTTTTCGGCAATTTCTTTTTTCTTGGCGGTTTTCATTTTCGCCTGCCACATACGTAAGAAACGCATCGTTGGCCGGTAAGAGTTAAAATTAGGATTTTTCTCTTCTTTGGCAGAAGAAATCCCTGCCGTCAGTAAATTATTGATATAAACTAAAAACCGCCAATGCTGTCTTCTGATTATCCGACCATTAAAAACGTCTGCTCTCGCCAAATGCTCGTATGCTTTGGCTAAAGATTTTGCGGAAAGATATTCTTTAGGCAGATTTTCGTCCATCCAAAAAAATACATCTCGAAGATCAGTATCCAGATCGTCTAATGCCGGCAAGGCATTCTCTGCTGAAGAAGATTTAAAAATTACCGTTAAGGCATTAAGAATGGTTTCAGTTTTCTTTCTCTCCGAAAGATTAGTTACTGCCGTAAAAGAGATATTTTTATCTGCCGAACAAACCTGTAAATCTAATAAGGCCCCTCTTAGATCGCCATCGACCCTCCGAGCTAAGGCATTAATTGCTTTTTCTTCAAAAGAAAGATTCTCTTGCTCACAAACCCATTGCAAGACGTGAGCAATGGTGCGGTATTGTAATTTGTGAAAATTGATTAACTGGCTGGATTTTTTAAGTGGTTTTAATTTACTTTCTTCAATCTCATTGGCAGTTAAAACGATTGGAAAAGAGGATTTTTCAATAGCTTTCATTAATGCCGGAATGCAGCCCCGATCTTTAACTCCGGAAAGGTTATCTACTTCATCAATCAGAATTATTTTTGGTCTGAAGAACAACGATTGTTGGCCCAAAGCGGAATCTAAAAAAATTTTAATGCTTTCTGCATCTCGGAAGTCTGAAGAATTAAGTTCCAAAACGTCATAATTTAATTCTTTAGCTAAAGCATAGACCGAAGAAGTTTTTCCATTACCTAGCGGACCATATGCCAATGCAGCTTTATAATTCTGAGTCTTATAATTAACAATAAATTCTTTTAATTCTTCTACGGCTTTATCTTGTCCAAAAATCTGGTTGGAATTCTTAGGAGCATATTTTAAAGTGAAAAAGACCATAATTTATTCAGAAGAGGGGTGGTTTTTAAAAGTTTGTGTTAAGCTTAGTAAAATGAATATATAATCAACCCCAACAATCTATTTAAACCGTCAACTCTCTTAATAGTTACGATTAAAATGAGAGTTGGACTTACTTATGATGATGTTCTGCTGGTGCCTAAACGAACACCCTTAAATTCCCGCAGCGAGGCAAATATAAAAACCTTATTTACTAAAAATATTTCTTTAAACATTCCTTTAGTCAGCAGCAATATGGCTACCGTTACCGAACATAAGATGGCTATTGCTTTAGCCAGGGAGGGGGGATTGGGTGTTATTCATCAATTTGGTACCATTGAAGAACAAGTTAAAGAAGTTAAAAAAGTTAAAAAAAGTACTAGTTATGTTATTGAAAACCCTATTTCTGTTCCACCCACCTTAACTATTGCTGAGGCCGCCAATACTATGAAAACAGAAGGGGTAACTAGCTTGCTCGTAAAAGATAATGGTGAATTAATCGGTATTTTTACTTCCAGAGATTATCTGTTTGAAACTGATTTAAGCAAAAACATTACTGAAGTAATGACTCCAAAACAGAAATTAATCACCGCTAAACCCATTATTTCTATGGAAGAAGCAAAACAAATTTTACATAAACATCGAATTGAAAAGTTGCCTTTACTAGAAAATGGCCGGGTAGTTGGTTTAATTACTACTAAAGATATTAAAAAATTAGAATATTGGCCTAATGCTGCCAGAGATAAAAAAGGGAGGTTATTAGTAGGAGCAGCTGTTGGTGTAAAAGACACTTTAGAAAGGGCTAATGCTTTAATTCAAGCAGGTGCAGATGTAATCGTTTTAGACTTAGCTCATGCTCATTCTGATTTGGTTCTTCACCGAATAAAAGAGTTTAAAGAATATTTTCCCCAGGTAGATTTAATGGTGGGAAACATTGCTACTGCCGAAGCCGCTAAAGATTTGATTGAAGCAGGTGCTGATGGATTAAAAGTGG
>CAZKNU010000012.1:0-25910 GCA_964554235.1 uncultured Methanosarcinales archaeon
GTTTATATAATTAATCCGAAACATTTATAAGTACACTTAAATCCAGAAGCAAAACCGCAAACACTACATCATGGTAGGAGGTATTTAATGAATAAAGCTGATGTTCAAAAGGCTCTGGAAGAAATAAAAAAACAGCCAAAAAGGAATTTTACTCAATCTTATGATTTAATTATTAATCTTAAGAATGTGGCCGCTGCCCAGGGCGCACTTGATTTCTTTGTAACTTTACATCATCCTAAAGGAGATAAAATTAAAGTGGCTGCTTTTGTTGATCAGCAATTATCTGAACAGGCAAACAAATTCTGTGATTTAACCATCAAAGAAACCGAATTTTTAAATTATAAAGATCAAAAGAAAGAATTAAAAAAATTAGCAGAAGAATATGATTATTTTATTGCTCAATCAAACTTAATGCCGAAAATAGCTGCTGTTTTTGGCCGAGTATTGGGTACTAAAGGAAAAATGCCTAACCCCAAATTAGGATGTGTTGTTCCGCCTAACGCTAACTTAGAACCTTTGGTTAAGAAGCTTATCACTACGGTACGTTTAGCTGCAAAAAAAGGAAACAATTTACAGCTGATGGTTGGAAAAGAAGATCAACCTGAAGAACAAATCATTGAGAATATTTTGACTGTTTATCAAGCAACTTTAAAACAGCTGCCTAACGAAATGCAGAACATAAAAAACATTACTTTAAAATTAACTATGGGCAAACCCGTAAAAATCTAAAATGGTCAGCGATAAAAAGAAAAAACTGGTTCAGGAACTGATAAATGATATTAAGAATTACCCTATTGTGGGGGTTGTTAATATGCAAAGCCTTCCTGCTCAGCAGCTGCAGACTATGCGAGCTATGCTTAAAAGTAAAAAAGTTAAAATCAGCATGGCCAGAAAAAGATTATTATTGCGGGCAATTGCCGAATCACCAAAAAATAATATTGGAAAATTAAGCGAGAAAGTTAAAGGGATGCCGGCTTTGCTTTTCAGCGAAGACAACCCTTTTACTCTTTGTGCCATTCTTCAAAAAAATAAATCGGAAGCTCCCGCAAAAGCAGGGCAAGTAGCACCTAAAGATATTATTGTAAAAGCAGGAACAACTAATTTTGCTCCTGGACCAATCATTTCCGAATTAGCTGCCGTAGGCATAAAAACAAAAGTAGAATCAGGAAAATTAGCTATTATTGCTGATACCACTGTCGCTAAAGAAGGGGATATCATTTCAGCTAAATTAGCCGAGACCTTGAAACGATTGGATATCAAGCCTATGGAAATTGGTTTGAATTTAGTTGCCGTATGGGAAGATGGATTAATCTTTGATGCTAAACAGTTGCATATTGATGAAAAAGAATATGCTGATAATTTCACCAAAGCAGCAAGTTCAGCTTTAAATCTTGCTGTTGATATCGCCTACTTAACTGCAGAAACCACGGAAATACTATTACAAAAAGCATTCAGAAATGCAAAAGCAGTAGGAATAGAAAGTGCATTTATGACTGATGAAACTAAAGATGAGATTTTAGCTAAATCAGAACGGGAAGTTCTTTCAGTTAAGAAAGAAGCAGATTTGTAAGAACCAAAAATAAACTTAACAGTAAAATAAAAAATAAACCCGCAAATAAAAAATTAAAATAAATTAAAAAATTACTTTCAAAAAATAATAAAGTAACTAATAAAAAAGAAAAACAAAAGAAACAAAAAAAGTAAAACAAAAGTAAAACAAAAGAAACAAAAAAAAGCAAATAAAAAAGTAAATAAATAAAAATTTAAAAATACATTCATGGAGGATTTGAAAATGGAATACATTTACGCCGCAATGTTGCTTCACAAAGCAGGTAAAACTATTGACGAGAAAGCTATTAAAGCGATCTTAACTGCTGCGGGAGTTGCTGTTGATGAAGCAAGAGTAAAAGCTTTAGTAGCTGCTCTTGAAGGAGTCAACATTGAAGAAGCTATCAAAAAAGCTGCTACAGTTGCACCAGTTGCCGCTGTTGCCGGTAAAGAAGCTTCTGCCAAAGAAGAAAAGAAAGAAGATAAAAAGAAAGAGGATGGCAAGAAAGCTGAAGAATCTGCTGCTGCAGGATTAGGCGCTTTGTTCGGCTGATTTCTTTTTTCTTTTTTTCTTATTTTCAGATTAACCTTTATAATTAATAAACATTTATTAATACTGATAATAATTAACGCTTACGGATTTAATTGCGCTTAATAAATCAAGTGAAGAAGCATGGAAACAGAACAGGGAGATTTAACTAAGTTAAGGACAGAATTCGATGAAAAGAGAAAAGAGCTGTCTAAATTACGTACCCAATTAAATTCTTTAAATTCTCAAAAAGAACAGGTTTTTCAGGAATTGCGTTCTTTGCGCAGCAAAGTAAGGCCGCTTCAGGACCGGGTTAAACTGCTTAAAACTTCGCGGGATGACTTTACTCAGCAGGTAAAAACACTAAAAGAAGAAAGAAATCAATTAAATCTAGCAGTTAAAGAAAAATCTGTTTCTAAAAAAGAAGTTGACCAAAAAAAGAAAGAAATGCTGGAAAAAGTTGATTTAGGGAACAGTCCGATGAGGATTAAAGCTCAAATTCATAAATTAGAAGAAAAAATAGAGACCGAAATTATTCCTTTTTCTCAGGAAGAAAAAATTAGGAAAATTATCAAAGGATTGAAATTACAATACAACCAAGTTAAAGGGTTGGATGAAGTATGGAAAGCGGTTAACACGACGGGCGCTGATTTTGCAGAAGCCCGAAGAAAAGCAGAGCAATCGCATAGAAAAGTTCAGGAATTAGCTGAGCAATCACAGGAAAAGCACCAAGAAATCAATAAAATCTATGGCGAACTCAAAGAGCTGAGAAAAAATGAACGGCCTTTAGCAGAAAAATATTTAGATTTAAAAGCTCAATGCCAGCAATTAAAAAAATCACTGGATGATCTTTTTCAGAGAGTAAATGAACTAAGTAAATTGTTTAAAAATGAAGATCAGAAAAGCAGAAAGCAGATACTTCGGGAAAAAACTTCTGAAGTGGTTGAGAAAATCAGAAAAAGACAAAAATTAAGCACGGAAGACATTCTTGCTTTTCAAGCAACTGAAGAATAAGTTTTAGGGTTATGTTAATTTTATAATTTTTATTTGCAATTTTCTTATTGATGGTTTTTATTTATACTTTTTTATTTGCGTTCTTTTAAGGATTAATTTTTTTATTTTTTTCTTTATTGCGATCCAATTCTCGCAGCCACATTAATCCTACTCGAATCATCAATTTGTTAAACTTATCAGACATTTTATAAGTTTTTTTATAGAGGTCATATTCAATTAACCCCATGCCCCGCATCGGCGTTAAAATTCGGTCATAAAATTGTCTTTTGTTATAAGACATTCTGGTTTCTTTCTGCAGCGGTAATTTTCCTTTTTCCTGGACAATGGCTTTGCCTTCATGCAGGTTGTTTGCAAATAAACCCATCTCTGTTTTTCCTAATTCTCCGCCATTATCCCACATATAATTAACCAGCATCTTAGCAACCATCTCCTGTTGTTCCGTAGCAAAAATAACTTTATAAATATCTTCAGGAAGATTTTGCATGTCTATGAGGATAACCATTAGCTGTACAAAGATTGTTTAATATATAAATATTACGCAAAGGTATACTGGCATATCTTTTTCCTCGATTAGAAGAACAATAAAAAGATAAATTAAGCCAAAATATTTATAAATGGTTGCGCTTACAACAGCTAAAATGGGAAGAATTAAGACCGCTTTAATCAAAAGAAAGACAAAAGAACTGTTGCAAATGCATGGCGACAAATTTGTTACTGACTTTGACCAGAATAAGAAAATAACTAATCAGCATACTGAAATTCAAAGTAAAAAATTAAGAAATATTATTGCCGGTTACATGACTAGGCTAAAGAAAAAAGAATAGTAATAAAGTAATTTAAAAATAAATAATTTAAATAGTGCTTTAGTGGAGGGATGTAAAATGAGTGGAGACAATTCTGTATTTATTGGAAATAAGCCCTTTATGAACTATGTTACGGCAGTAGTAATGCAGTTTACTACCAAAGGAGAAAGCGAAGTTATTGTAAAAGCAAGAGGAAAATTTATTTCTCGAGCGGTTGATGTTGCCGAAGTAGCCAGGAATAGATTTTTGGACCATGCGGTTGAAGTTAAAAATATTAAAGTTGACAGCGAAGAATTTGAAAACAAAGAAGGCCGGCAGGTAAGGGTAAGCAACATTGAGATAACGATAAAGAAAAAATAAATTTTTATAGAATAGTTCTTTTTTCTTTTTCTTCTCGTAAATAAAGTATAAACCTTTATAAATAACTTCTTTTTCTACTTTAAATATGCCTGCAAGGAAAAAAGCAATAGAAAAAGAAACTAAGAAATCGGAAGACAAAAAAGCAAGCAAAAGTAATGCATCTAAAAAGTCTGCTGAAAAGTCTTCTATTAATCTTTCTGCTGGTCCTGCCGGTAGTCTGCCGGATAAATCTTCTGGTTTATCTTCTGGTTCAATTCAACCGGAATTAAACATAGCTTTAGTTGGCCATGTCGACCACGGCAAAACCACTTTAACGGAAAGATTAAGCGGCAAGTGGACCGATACGCATTCAGAAGAATTAAAAAGAGGCATCACCATTCGCTTGGGGTATGCCGATTTTTCTATTTACAAATGTGAAAAATGTGATTTTTACACCACTAAAGCAAAATGCCTTAAATGCAATGGCCCGGCAGCTTTTCTGCGCAAAATTTCATTGGTAGATGCACCCGGCCATGAATCTTTGATGGCTACGATGCTGTCGGGAGCAGCCATCGTTGACGGAGCTTTGCTTTTAGTTGCTGCCAATGAAAAATGTCCGCAGCCGCAGACTAAAGAACATTTAATGGCTTTGCAGATTTCCGGCATCAATAAAGTAATTGTCGTGCAAAACAAAATTGACTTGGTTACACATGAAGAAGCGCTTAAAAATTATCAGGAAATTAAAGATTTTTTAGCAGGCACAGAATACCAAGACGCTCCAATCATCCCCATCTCTGCCCGGGCTAATGCCAACATTGATATGCTGGTTAAAGCAATTGAGCAGTTTATTCTTACACCTAAACGGTCATTAGAAAAAGATCCGCTGATGCTGGTAGCCCGTTCTTTCGACATCAATAAACCCGGCATTAAAGCTAAGAAATTAGTTGGCGGGGTTTTGGGTGGAACGGTAAAGCAAGGCAAGTTTAAAGAAGGAGAGGAAATCGAAATTTCTCCCGGGTACATGATTGAAGAAAGGAATAAAAAAATCTGGAAACCCCTGCAGACAAAAATCATGCAGATTTACTCTGGCGGTGTTCCCGTCAAGGAAATCCTGCCCGGCGGAAGCATGGCTATAGCTACGGCCTTGGATCCTTCCATTGTAAAATCAGATTCTTTAACTGGGGCTTTAGTTGGAAAACCCGGCAAATTGCCTCCGGTGCATTATCAAATTGCCTTGGAAACCCGGCTCTTGGAACGGGTAGTAGGCGCAAAAGAAGAAATAGAAGTAAAACCGTTAGCGAAGAAAGAAATCTTAATGCTGAATTGCAATTCTGCGGCAACCGTCGGAGTGGTGGTTGATCCTTCCAAGAAAAACACTACTTGCATTTTAAAAAAGCCCATCTGCGCCAATCAAGGCGACAAGATTACCATTTCTCGAAAAGTTGGCGATAGGTTTAGGCTGATTGGGTACGGGATTTTAAAATAAGCTGGGTTATATCTAATTTTCTTAAATTATTTTTTAATTTCCGTAAAGTTTTTTAACATTTAAGCTATTTTACTTAAAAAGAGGATAAAGAGAATAAAGAGATGGTAAGATTAATTTGTTATAATATTGAATACTGCGAGGGGATGGAAGGGTTGTGGTATCAATATTTGGAGTTCTGGAGGTTTTTTTTTCCGCCTAAAAATTTAGATCAGAAAATTGTTGATGCCCTTAAGAAATTAAAACCGGACGTACTGTCTTTAGTAGAAGTAGATACTGGATCATTCCGGGCAAAAAAAGATGAAGTTGTTTTCTTTGAAGAAAAATTGGGAATGAGCAGTTTTGTAGAAAAAATAAAATATCCTTTCAAGGGGTGGTTAAAACTTTTTCATTATGTGCCTATTTTGAACAAACAAGCTAATGCCATAATTTCAAAATACCAAATCTCTAAAGTAAGATACCATTTGTTTCACGAAGGCATGAAAAGGGTAGTTATTCAAGCGGATATCCATTGTCCAAAAAAAGTAACCCTCTTGTTAGCCCATTTAGCTTTAAGGGGGAATACCCGAGCTAAGCAAATAAAAGAGTTGACCAAGATAATCAATCGTATTAAAAACCCAGTACTTTTGATGGGCGACTTTAACACATTTAGGGGTGAAGAAGAGCTTAAACAATTAATGCAGGAAACGCACTTAAAGGACAAAATAAGATTGAATAAATATTCTTTAAGACTAACTCAGCCCACTTGGCACCCGCTGCGGCGCTTGGATTATGTGTTATATTCCTCAAAAATAAAAGTGCACAAATATAACGTGTTAAATTTTCCTTTCTCCGACCACATGCCTTTATTTGTAGAATTCACTATATAAGTCTTAAATTCTTAGAAATGGTTCTGGCGGGGTTAGTTGTTCTTAAACCGTTTATTAAACCATTATAAAAGCGATAATTTGCATTTAATACTTTTATCCAATGGAACATCTTAGCTTTTTTTCCGTTTTTGTTTTAATCCGATTTTTTCTTCAATAAATTCTGTTTCTTTTACTGCCTCTCTTTTTGCTTTTTTCTCAACCCGTTCAGCTTTTTTCCCAATAATCTTCATCTCTCCTGCAATTTCTTGTTCTGCTTTTTCTGCATCTATTTCTAATTCTTTTAGTTCTTTAAAGAAAACTTTCTTGAGTTTCTCTCTGAAAATGGCAATAATCAAAAAAGCTGCAGCAATGAGCAAGACGATTAAAGTTCTCCAAGTTTTAAAACCAGTAAATAAATCTTCTCCAAGAGAGTTTATTATTAAAAATCGAGGGATGTGACCGAGCATAATGACAAAAATAAACGTTTTATATTTTATTCTGGTTAGTCCCAGAATGGCGCTGACACAATCACTGGGAAATACGGGAATAACATAAGAAATAAATGCAGCAATAATTCCTCTTTTTTTAAAGATATGATTAAAATGTTTAATATGGTTTGAATCAACCATTTTTTCAAGTAAGGGCCGTCCATAACTCCGGACAGAATAAAATGAAATAGATGAGCCAATAATGGCAGCAACGATAGCCAGAATAGTGCCCAAAGTAGTTCCATAAAGATAACCGCCGGTAAGAACCAGGGGCGTGCTAGGTATAGGCAAAGGAATAGTTAATAAAAAAATAAAAACAAAAACCAGATAACTCCACATTCCAAATCCCAACAGATATTCTCTTACAAAAGTTGGAGAAGTAAATTTTTTTAATTCTGGGATAAAAAAGGAACCTCCAAGGAGTATAGCTAATAATATTATCAAAATTAAATAACCAAAATGCCGGTGTTTATGTTTCATTTACTTTTAACTAATCCTTTTGGGTTTTTATTCTTTTCTCTGAAAACATAACCCCGACTGCCGCAACATATATAAATTCAAAAATAATCATTCTACTATGAATAAAATTATTCTGGCCGTTTTGCTGGCAGGATTTGGAGTACAATTAGTTAAAATAATCATTTATTTTTTTCGCCATAAATCCCTCTCTTGGCATGATCTGGTGGTTTCAGGAGGAATGCCTTCTTCACATTCATCTTTTGTAGTTTCCTTAGCCACAATTATCTTTCTGGTAGAAGGCACGTCTACTGCTTTTGTCGTTAGTTTGGTTTTAGCCATGATTGTTCTCAGGGATGCTTTTGGAGTGAGAAGAAGCGTAGGAGAAGAAGGGGTCATCATTAACCAGATTTTGAAAAAAATAAAATTAAAAACTAAATCTTACTTTGCCATGGGACATACTCCTGTGCAGGTTTTAGTTGGTTCGTTATTTGGTTTAGCAACTTCATTAATTGTATATTATTTGCTTTAGAAATAGGCAATGAACATAAAATTCTGTTTGGAATTTTGGCATATTCTAAAATTCAGTCAATTTCTTATTAGCAGTATAATTAACAATGGTGGCATTTCCTTCTTTTCCGGAAACTTTTTCGGTAGAGATGAACCGCCCTTCATTTAATTTCATGACTCTTCTATGGAAACTTTTGTAACTTAATTCTCCGCCCATTTCAGTATAGGCCGAATGGATTTCCCCAATTTTTTTGCCACTGTGGTCTTTAATCAAATCTAAAACCACTTTTAAATCATCGTCTAAGCCTTCTTTTGGCTTGATGTAAAAATTGTCAGCTTTTTTTACGGCTTCTGCAACATGAATTAAATTTATTTTTCGAGAACTTTTTTCTTCAGCAATATTTCCTGCTTCTTTCATTAAATACAAACCGACTCTGACGTCTTTAGTTTCAGTGCATTTTTCTACAATTTCCTTAAAAGCCTCTTCATCCCAACAGCCGTCCACAAAAGCATAATCTCTTCTCTGCTGAAGGATACCCGCAATCTCTGCTTCATTGTAAGACCTAAAATAAAGAAATTCCGGTGCCAGTCGGCTTCGAATTCTTTCATCAAGCTCTGAATAACTGTCCCGATAATTAGTAATCATAAAAATGGATTTTCGGTAAATGTCTTCTAAAATAGTGTACAGAAAATCAAACTCTTCTAATTTATCAATTTCATCAAAGATAAACACTACCCCTATTTTATTCAATTTCTGTTTTATTAACAAAAATAACTCGCTGGTTCTTTTATTTTGAATAAATTTATAGCCTAAATCTTCACAGATTTTATAAAAAATTTTAAAAGTGGTATTTTCTTTCCAGCAGTTTACATACAAAGAAATAACTTCGCTGCTTTCTTGGTTGTTTTCATTGGCAGAAGTAGAAGAGGTTCCTGATACGGCTTCATTTTCGGCCGTTTCTTCCAGTTCTCGGAGCACATGCTTACAGGCAGTGGTCTTACCGATTCCCGGAGCGCCATAAATAAATAAATTTCTGCCATTGTGTCCCTGCAATAAAGGCCGGATGGCCGTAGCAAAGCGCATTTGCGCATCTTCCCGATATTTCAGAATTTTGGGCTGAAAATCATAATCTAACACCACAGTATCTCTAAAGATGCCTTCCCCGCTTCTGAGCATATCTTTAAATAAGGACATCTTGCTTAAAAAATTCTGCTGGTTTATATTGTTTTTGCGTTTATTGACTATATAACTACTCTAATTTCATAAAACTTAAAAGCAGTTATCGTGCTTTTGATTAAATACAATTATGAGTATAACTGCGAGGTTTAACCAAAATGAAAACGACAACTGGAATTTTACTTATAGTGCTGGTTTTAGCGGCAGCTGTAGCTACATCCTGCAGTTTATTTGATAACCCACCTACTACGGACGAATGCAGTTCTTTGGAAGGATCAGCTAAAGATGACTGTTATTTTGAAGTGCAAAAATGCAGCAAGATCGAAAGTCTTTCCTTGAGAGATTCTTGTGTAGCAGAATTAGCTAAAATTAAAGAAGATATTAAAGTCTGTGATTTGATTCAGTCCGCAAAAACCAAAGCTTTTTGCATGGAACAGCTGGCAGTATTAAAAAAAGATTCTGCTATTTGTAAAACCATTGAAGATACTTACTGGGCGGATAATTGCCATTTCTCTTTTGCAATTAGTGATCATGTAGAAACCTTTTGTACCTTAATTAATGATGCAGAGCAAAAGAATAGCTGTTACAAAAAAATAGCCCTAGCAACCAATAAATTCCAGTTATGTGATTATTTGCAGGGTGTAGATCGGGAAGGCTGTATTGTCGCCATTGCCAAAGCAATCGAAGATGTTAAGCTTTGCGACCGCATCAGCGACGCTTTTAACCGGGACGTTTGTAAGTATCGGGTCGCTAAAGAAAGCCAGAACCAAAGCTTTTGCGCAGAAATCCAATTTAAAGATGTAAAACAGACTTGTAATGAGCTGTTTGCTGATAATTAGATTGGCGTAATTTATTTTACTTTATTTTTTCTTTTGTATTCTATTTTTTACATTTAAAATTAGTTAAAACCAAATTAATTAAAATGCACAGAATTTTCCACTCGGTCTACGACCGGTGGCGTACAACTTCGCACGCTCACCGGTTCGGGGGAAAATTCTGGCACAAAAAGGACAAAGTCCTTTTGTGCAGAAGGGAAGACTATCCCTTCTTGCACTCCAAAGGAACCGCTCCGAGCAAAGCGAGCATCCCACCGGTCTCTGACCGGTGGTTGGCGGTTTCTTTTTGAGAATTAGCGTTGTATTTAATCAATAAAATTAATATTTAAAAAATAAAAATTAGAATTATTGGTGGTTTTTCTTATTCCACGCATATTTTCTAACCGTTGCGGTCTGCCCATAGCCGCAGGAAGCGCATTTCTTTTTTCGGATATGATAAGCGCGCTTGCCGCACCTTCTACAGGGAATGTGGGTTTTCTTTCCACTTTTCATACCCATGCTTGCTGTTCCTTTAGTCATGTTATTTTACCCGGGTTATTTTTCTATGGTTTTTATTATCGGTTAAAATTATTTGCTTACGCCAGAGATATTACCGTGATGGTATCTCCCCTAATGAAAACGGTGCCGCCCAATTTCCTTTTTAATGCGCCATTTTCATGTTCTTCAGCATCGTCTAAAACGATATTAATATGAATGTCAAATGCATCTAGCTTACCTATAAATTGCTTTCCGCCTTTTAGTTCAACTATAACTCTTTTATTTCTTGCTTTGTTTAAAGCATCCAATGGTCTTGAAGTTTCTTCCATATTATCATCAGCCCCCCATGTCTGTATTTATCCATTTTGAAATGATGCTATATAAAGGTTTCGGAAAAAATTGTATTTATCGGCATTTAGAGGATTTAACACATTAATTAATGAATGACGGCGGGCCGTTTGCTCGGCGGAAAATTCTTTATGAAAATAGCCGAGATCAATTACAATTTAATCGAAAATTTTCCGTCCCTTAACTAGGTGCAAGCAGAGATTTAGCCTCGCAAACTCTTGGCCGGGTCGTCATTCATTTAGTTGATTATTTACTTTTAGGAAAACATTAATAAAGTAACCTATATATTTGACCATAATGGTTGATTATGTTAAATTATGCAAAGAAATTCAGGATTATGATACGGAACGGGAACGCTTAATTAAAAAAAGTCGGGATGTATTAAAATTAAGCAAGCAGGTAATTTATGCCGTGCATCGTGATGAACTTCCTGCAGCGGCGAAATTAGTAAAACAAATTGAAAGTGAAAAGAAAAAATTAGATGATATTGCCAAGCACAGCTGGAAAATGGCTTTAGAAGGCAGTTATAAAGTTGCCATCCAAGAATATGTAGAAGCACTTCTTTTTTATAATTTTGTTAAAAATGGAAAATTAATTGATATTAATGTCAGTGCAGAACATTTCATTTTAGGTTTAGCCGATTTGCCCGGCGAACTGGTAAGGAAAGCCGTATTTTTGGCCGGAAAAGGAAATGTAGATGCAGTAATTAAAATTAAAGATGAAGTTGATTTGGTTTATGGAGAATTGTTAAAGTTTGATTTTAGGGACAATGAAGTGCGGCGAAAAGTCGACGGCATTAAATATGATTTACGGAAGTTAGAAGACTTGGTTTTGGATTTGAAATTGAAGAAAAGATAGCTATTTGCTAGAAATCTTATTAGCTTTGATGAGCATAAACAGAGGTTTAATCATTATTTTGCTAAAATCACACGCACTTTTTCTTCTTGCTCTGCATCCCAGTCTAACTGATAATGTTCACTTAGCTGTTTGAACAACAATAAAGAATTATATGTTGTTCTACTTGCCTTTTCTCCACTATGAAAGCCGCCATTTGCTACCTTGACGCTTGTCTCTTCAATAGCATTTACTGCTCCGCCGATAGCTCTTTGCATGGAATTTCTGGCTTGTCTAACAAGGGTTATTTCTCCGTCTTCATCCCATTGAAGATTGAGCCGTTCAGCAATATTTCTGTATTGTTTTAAAGCCTCGGTAATCATAGAAAAGCCAGTTTTTACTTCCCATCTTTCAAACACCCTTTCTTTATGATAAAAAGTTACTGTCGTACCTGAAGATGCATCCTTTTGGAATGCTCTAATTTGGTCTGTAATGAAATTAATAACTGTTTTGTCAAGAGGCTCTTGAATCGCAGCTTTAACTCTGGGGTCGTTTGAGTCTACATTCAATTCTTCACAGATTCTTTTAGCTCTTTCCAGGAGTTGTGAATAATGGTTTAAAGTGATTGATCTCCAAGTATTATGGTTAACTGTGAGCTGTACGTCGCTTTGAGTAAATATATCATCGTTTCTGTGGACGTACTGGAATAAAACTAAGTCTTTTGGAATTGTTTTTTTAACTCTTTCTAATGCAGCAGTAACAAGCGGCTGGCATTCATTTTCTAACAGCATTTCTAGGAAATCCTGCACCGAAGGGCTAAAATGTATGACTCTTGTGCCGCCAATTTTATATTTTATAAGCTGATATAATTTAAGAAGTTCTGAACTCGGTGCGCTTTTGACAAAATCTTCTACAGATCGTTTCTCTTCAGTAAGTGCTGAGGTTCGGTAAGGCATTTTGTGAAATAACTTTACTATTGTTTCTTTGAACAATTTTCCTAAGATTATTTATAAATCTTTCCCTTTTTTTACTACTTTCTAATTACAAAACCAAAAGATTTATAAATAGCCCCCGAACTAGAATATACATGAAAATCTTAGCTTTAAGCGATGTTCATGGGGATATAAACTTCATGAAAGAAATGGCTGAAAAAGGAGCGCGGGAGAAGGTTGATTTAGTCATAATTGCTGGAGATATTCTTAGCTTTGATGAGCATAAAGATGGCTTAATAAAGCATTTTAAAGACAAAGGATTAGAAGTAGCCATCCTGCCCGGCAACCACGAAGGATTAGCAGAAACTAATTTTATCATTGAAAAATATGGGCTTAAAGACTTACACGGCTATGTGCTTACTAAAGGAGATATAGGCATTTTTGGCTGTGGTTATGGAGATGTGGGCTTTCACCAATTAACCGAAGAAGAATTTTTTGGAACGCTTAAAAAAGCGCATAATTCCCTGCAAAAGGTCAAGAAAAAGATCATGGTTACGCACATTCAGCCCAGTGGCAGCATTCTGGGCTTGGGAATGTTTCCCGGCAGTTCCGGAGTCAGGAAAGCCATTGAAGAATTTAAGCCGGACCTGCATATCTGCGGACACGTCCATGAAACCCAAGGCATTGAAGAAATGATTGGTAAAACCAGAGTGATTAATGTTGGAAAGAGCGGGAAAATTATTGAGATATAAAATGACTTCATACGACCATAGACAAGCATTGTACGCATTGGAACTAAATTTAAGAATGGGCATTCCTGAAGAGCAGACCGCTTTAGCTATTGCCCGAGATTGCGGCAAAGAAGCGGAAATGCGTGCAGAACTGGAAAATAAAAAAGAGAAGAAAGCGTTAAGCATCTACAGAAGACATGGTGGATCTGTAATAAGTATTTTGGAAAGGGTTTGCAATTCAGTAACAACACTAGAACAAGAATTAACTCTCGATGCGCATGCAGCGGAAAATGGAAAGAAAAAAGCCCAAGACAAATGGATTAAATCCTGGAATAAAATTGATGACGGTCGAGTGATGGCTTCCATGGGCGATTTATATGTTAATTTCAAAATAATTAAGAGGATGTCTGAGCAAGGAACTCCAGAAGAGCAAGCAAAAGCTAAATCTTTGCTGTTTAATTTGCGCGAAGATTTTGATTGGTCAGGAAAATATAATTGGTTGATTTCCAGCACCCGATTGATTTATTCCGGAACCAGTCTGGATACACGAATTGTGCAGCATTATCAATGCAAGAAGCCAGAGCTTACTAAAGAGGCGGTTCTGGAAGTGCCCGTATACCGAGGAATGCCCGTTGAAACCATGGTTAGTGGGCAAAAAGGCTTAGCTTACCTGCAAGCCTTATTTGACACGGAGGATGACGCAGAAACCATCCTTCGAACCTTAGAATTTGTAAGCGGAAAACGCGGAACGGACTTAGTTGGTTGGACTGCTAATACCACTACCAGCGACACGCAATATACTCGCGTCAGCCATCCTGAACGGGCCTCCGGCTTCGCCTACGACGATGGTGAGTTCCGTGTCGGTGGCTGCAGCAGCCTCAACTATGCCGGTCGCTCTCGTGGGGTGCGTTGCGAGCCGTAGGCGAGCAAATAAGTGCGCCCACAAGGGCGCGCAGAAAATGAGAATTCGAAATTTTTTTAAATAGAAAACACTTCTTGCTGAATATGTCCGGTTGGAAAATAATAAAAGAGATGATTAGAAACAGGCAGTTTGGAGAAGTTAAATTTAACGAGTTAAAAAACTATCTGGAAACGGAAGGGTTTCGGTTAGAAGAAGGAGCTAAACATGTTAAAGTTTTGACGCATAGCGGAACTTATGTTTCAAGCATCCCTCGCCAAAAAACCATTCGTATTGACCAGCTTAGGTATATTTTAAGACAAGTTGGAAGATTGTAACTGGTATCCTAAAACACTTTTAATCGGGAATAAAACCCCGGTTGATTAAGTCCCAGGATGCCAAATGTTTAAGGTAAATTCTATCTTGTTCTTGTCTTACAGAAACAACATCTAATAATTTGAATTCCTTCCCTTTATCCAGCCTAGAATAAATCTCTTGCAATAGGGAGTCTTCTGCTTTTTTAATAAAATCCTGGTTAATTATATAACCACTCAAACTATGAGCCCCAATTCGGATTGCAGTACTTAATAACTCTTGAAATGGGATTGGAGTATCAACTCCAAATACTGGTACAGATTTTTCTCTGTTATAATAAACTTCTATCGGCCGCACAGTTGACAGATCAACTGTTGGGGTTATACCTTTTTCATCCAAAATTTTAAGACGCCTGTATCCATCATCGCGGCGGGTCCAAACAGCTCTCAACGTTACATGCCGATGACATCTGCCTTCGTCGAAAGAGTTATCTTTTAGATTCCATCCTGCATAGTGCGCAATTTTCCATGCCTGCCTGCCTTGGGGCATAACAACTCCTGCAGCAGTTAATTCCTGTTCAAGCTTTTTTTTATCCGCATCACATGAGGCTTTAGTCGATTGCACTATTTCCTCATTACTGGGACCGTTTTCAAGCTCTTTCCGCCTTTTTCTGTTTTCCCGCCAAGTCGCAGGATGTGTTAAATTAAACCAAGTATCATCTAGCAGAGCATATGCATAAAGTGGACTTATTATCAATCCCCATAGCACTTCGCCGATAGCCCGTTTTGCTCTTCCAACTTTTAAAGGAGGTTCATAACGCGTAAGCTCTAGATGGGGAGCGATAATTTTTGCCGCATATATGCAGGTGATATCATCTTGAATAATATCTTCGATTGCCATAATTGTTTCTTTTAGAAGGCATTGATATTTAAAGTTAATGCATCAGTTCCTAAAAATATTTAAACCTCTAAACAATTTCTTTCTTATGCTTACTGAATGCCCGGAATGCCATCATCCTTTGCACGAAGGCCAGCATAAATTTGCAGACGGCTTTTTTGAAGTGTGGTATTGCAAGAAATGCGGGTTTAGAAAAGAAGTGCCCGTAGAAGGAAAACATTTAGAATAAATTATACTAATGATCTAGAAAGTAAATTAACTTACCTTCCCAATCCCTTAGGCAGTTTTCCGCCCATTTTTTTCATAACTTTATTAATATCCCCTTCGCCTTTGAACATTTTCATCAGTTTCTTGCTCTGGCGGTATTGTTTTAACAATTCCCGCACTTCTCCTACTTTTAATCCGGAGCCGGCAGCAATCCGGTCAATCCTGTCGGCAGTAATAATCTCGGGATCTTCCAGTTCTGCTTTAGTCATGGAATCCATGGCATATTTCCAGCGCTCTAACTTTCCTTCCTGTACTTCCAGCAGCTCTTTAGGCAGTTTTAATGAACTCATGCCTGGCATCATCTCCATAATTTTTTGGAATGAACCCATTTTTTTTAAGGATTTCATCTGCTGGTATAAATCGACTAGGTTAAAGTCTCCCTGCAGAAATTTTTCCTGCATATCTTTAGCTTCTTCTTCAGAGATGGCTTCTTTAGCTTTTTCTAACAAGGATTCCAAATCACCCATGCCGATAAGTCTGCCCACAAAACGCTGAGGATGGAAAATTTCCAAATCATCAATCTTTTCTCCAATGCCAATAAATTTTATCGGTGCATTGGTTACTGCACAGGCAGATAAAGCTCCGCCCCCTTTTGCAGTACCTTCAATTTTGGTAACGATTACACCAGTAATTCTGCAAGTCTCATGAAAAGTTTGGGCTTGCTGTTGGGCAGCTTGTCCAATATCCGCAGAAATTACCAATAATCTTTCATCAGCTTTAACTATCCCTTGAAGATTGTTTAATTCTCTAATCAACTCTTTAGATAAAGCATCTCTTCCAGCCGTGTCAACGATAACTACATCATACTCTTTAATTTTTTTCTCAAAAGCCAGATAAATATTTACCGGATCTTTTTCTGCTTTAATCCCCAAGAAATCAACGCCAACTGCTTCGGCTAACTGTTTCAACTGCTCGTAAGCTGCAGGTCTCCAGGTATCTGTCTGCATGACGGCAACTTTAAATCCTCTTTTTTTATAGAATTTAGCTAATTTTCCAGCAGTAGTGGTTTTGCCGCTGCCAAAAAGACCCACTAACATAATTTGCGTCGGCTTTTTAGTAATTTTAATTTCGTGCGCTTCTTTACCCAAAAAATTAGTCAGCTCTTCATAAACAATGTTAATTAATTGTTCTCGCTTGGTGATTCCCGCCGGAGCTGTTTCTTTAGCCCGCTCTTTTATTTTTCCGCTAAGCTTCAGGACCAACTGGACATTAGTGTCCGACTGAAGTAAGGCGCGCTGTAAATCTTTAACCAATTCATTGATTAATTTTTCATCTACAAAAAGAGATTTAGTAATCTTGCTTAAAGTGTTCTTTAATGAATCTCCTAATTTTTCAAGAACCATAACTAGCTAAAAAGAAAGCAGTTTTATAAATGTTTTGAGCATTAAAAATTACTTTTTGAAAGCTTTCTTAGGCTGCTTTGGTGGGTTATAAACAAACCAGTCTTCTCGGGTAATGGGATGGAAATGGTCTGCTTCTTCAATTAAGACTTTAGCACAAGTTTCCTGCACTGCTGCAATTTCTACGCGGACCCCTTCTGATTTTAAGTGCACCACCAAATCAAGATAATCAGAATCTCCAGACATGATGATAATCGTGTCTACTTTTGAAGATAATTGCGTTGCTTTAATTGATAAAGGGATATCCGCAGATTTATGGCAGGGCAGAACTGAACCATAATAATTTTGATGCAGTCTTTCTGCCAGTTTGGAAGAAATATTTTTTCCTTCACGGAAATAGATTAGCCGGTTTAATCCCCGCCCGTCAAGCAGTTTAGGGATCAGCGTATCAAAATTAATCATCGTAGTAATAGATTTGCTTTGGTCGTGGATACTTCTTTCAATATTATTCCCATCACAGAGAATAGCCACATTTTGATTAATCAGAATTTTTTCCATTTAAATCACCTGTTTTTGCATTTTTTAAGTTTTGTTTGATTTTAATCTTATTTAATTTTTTTAATATTTTTTATTTTTTTAAATTAATTATTTTCATTTAATTTAAGGTTAATACTCTTTTTTATTTAATTTTATTGCTATTTTTGTTTATAAGGTTTTGGTTTAATATTCTCTCTTAATCTTACTTAGTATAAATAAGTATGGGCCTACAGGGAAAACCGAAGCTCTGCTTTCATTTGCAAAGCTTATTCGAACCCTGATTAAGCGGTCCGAAGCCGCTTGTGCTTTCTGGCTAAGGTTTAGTATCCATTACACCATAGGCCCAATAAATGACAAATAACCACCGGTTTTAAAAAGATTGCGTTATCTTAATGAATCTTTGTATATTTCCATTTTAATAATAAAAGAGTTGCCGTTAAATCTTTTTTATTAGTCTTTCGGCCATCCCATAAATTTTAACTTTATTTACTTTTTCAATACTTTTTAGAACATCTTTAGGAAATATTCTGGGGCCTTTTTCGGCGCCATGAAAAGTGCAGGCAATTTCAGGCACAGTTTGATTATCTCCCCCGCACCTCATAGACAATAGAGAAGATTCTTCTGGAGAGTTAGAAACAATATAATTTGCAAATGCGCCGGGAACTGTTTCTCTTGCAAACCAGCTAACCCCTATTTCATTAGGGATTATTATCATTGCATCATCTAAACTCTTCCCTTTTAATAATCTTAAAGCGGTACTGATTCTTTTATCTATTCTGGGTTCAGCAGTTTTAGCACCAAATTTTCCATGATTATTTCTAGCCGCAGCAATTCCTCTTTCTATTGCCTCAAATTTTTCAACGCCATTCACTAAATTCATTAAAGTTACGTTTGAGGCTATTGCAGCATCAATGGCTACATCGGTATTATGAGAAATAATACAAGCATTTACAGTATTTTCTATCATGGCATTCAAGTCGTCATGGAAGAACATTGCAATTGGAAGACATTTCATTGCTGAACCGCAGGTTATTCCCGTTTTTCCTATTTCATAGATATTTTCTCCCGCCATAATCTTAGTAATTGCTTTTTGTGTGCTCGGTCCGTATACATCTCCCTTAAAAACACCATATTTTTTATGAAGAGCCATTAAATAATCTCGAGTTAATTCCGGAGTAATTTTACCGTATTTCATTAACATATCAAATATGGTCTTAGTTTGGGTATGTTGGTCATAAAGTTTGTACTTTGAGCCATAAGTTTCAAATGCATAGTAATCTCCAAACTTTCTTTTTCCAAATTTTTTTCTTGCTTGTTCAGGAGTAAGCATTGGAGAAAATCTTGGGTTTACCCCAGAACCAAAGTATAAACCAATAAATGCTCCGCGAATTCTATCTTTTACATCCATACAAATTTAAAAGTTGAGGGGAATATAAAGTTATCGGAATGGCAACCCTTATCTTCGGAGGCAGGTAGTTAGGGGATTTTCCGAGTTCGCTTTTATTGAATTTGGTTGTCAATAAATCTTATTCTTTTTTAATTAGTAAACATTATTTTAAATCTCGTTCAGAAAGAAATATAAACCAGAAAACAATCAACTTAGCGGTATGAAGCATAACAAAACTTTTCTACACGTTTACTTAATGATAGCTTTAGTTTTTGGTTTTATTAGTTTTGCGGATAATACTTTTACTTTTCTAAGCAATACTTTTAACAGCACTTTTACTTTTCTTAGTTTTAACAACGAGATTTACACTATGGTCTTGGTGGGTTTATCCTTCCTATTCTTTTTCTTTAACTTAACTTCAATTGTGGTATTCAAATATCAGCGAGTGGAAAGAATAGCTTATGTTCTTCCAATTTATCATATATTAAACAATTTGTTATTTTTAGGAGTTGGTTTAATTTTAAATATCCTGAATACCATTTCAGATGCAGTCTGGACGGGAGTTATTATAGCAGGGATAATCTGTTCTTTATTTGAGATTGGGTTCAGCAGTTATTTATTAAAAAGATTTAATTTTTCTCCAGAAGTTAGCCCTTAAATTCTTTCAGCAAAGAACCGTTTTCCATCTTTAAGGAATAATCAATATTACTGCGTTTTTTGCTTTTGATGAATTGGAAGAATCTTTTTTTCTGACCGTCATTCCAGGCCATAAACTCTTGTGCAGTTCTGCAAAAATAATTTATGTCACAATGGCCCAGGCGCAGATCTTTTCCTTCGTGAAGAGCAGGATGCAAAGGGCAGATAAACCAGCCGTGTTCTTCAATTAAATTTCTACAAACCCCATTGTAGAGGTCCATTGCCGGTCGGCGGTCACGGAAAGCTAAATATTCCTGCTCGGTCTGCGGGTTAAAAGCTTTAAATTCTTGGGTATTCTTTCTGATAGCGTCCTTAATTTTTGCTTTAGAAATAAAGTCGTGGCCACAGCAGCCCATGCAGCCCCGGCTCAATTGACAAAGAGGTGAAAAAGCCATTTTTATATCTTTAATTTACATTTTTTTGAGCGCAGTGATACCTAATAAATTTAATCCGTTGTCCAAGACTTGCCGCACACAATCGACCAATAACAATCTTGATTTCATGAGGTTCTTTTGCTCAGATATTACTGGGCATTGATGATAAAATTCATTAAAAGATTGAGCTAAAGAAATTAAGTATTGGGCAATCAAATGAGGCTTATAGGTTTGAGTTGCCTTTTCAATAACTTCTGGAAATTTATACAGCTGTCTTACTACAGCTATTTCTTCTGGTAAATCAAACGTATTAAAATTAATGTGTTTAGTGATGGGTAAAGTTTGTTTAGTAAGAGTTGAATCCATTGCTTTCTCCAAGATTGAACAGGCCCGGGCATGGGTATATTGAAGATAAGGGCCAGTTTCGCCTTCAAAGCTGAGAGATTTTTCTGGATTAAAGACCAAATCTTTTACTGCATCCGTCTGCAGCATGAAAAATTTTATTGCTGCTAAAGAAATCGATTCAGCCCGTTCTTTTACTTCTTGACTGTTAATATCTTTATGCCGCTGCAGCACTTCTTTTTCAGCTAAACTAGATACTTCATCCATGATGTCATCGGCATCAATGACCGTGCCTTCCCTCGATTTCATTCTTCCAGAAGGAAGGTGAACTAATCCGTAACTGAGATGATGCATATTTTTAGCATATTTTTTTCCCAACAATTCTAAAATTTTAAACAACTGCTGAAAATGAAGGCGCTGTTCAGAAGCAACAACATAAATCATTTTATCAAATTTAAAATCTTGATATCTTAGATTAGCTAAATGCATGTCTTGAGTAATGTAAACAGAAGTTTCATCTTTGCGCAGCAGCACTTTATTAGTTAAATTATATTTTTCTAATGGGGCAACAATATTTCCGGCCGGATCCATTTCAAATATTTTCTTTTTTAATCCTTCCTGCACTAAACTTTTCCCATGCTGGTAATATTGCGATTCAAAATATTCTTTAACAAACTTTATTCCAAACCGACGGTAAGTTTCCGCAAAACCAGCTAAGACCCAACCATTCATTTTTTTCCAGACAGTTCTTATTTCTTTATCTCCCTGTTCCCATTTTAAGAGCAGCTCTTGTGCTTCATTTTTTAAGTTTTCATCTTCTTGAGCTTTTTTTGAGAAAATAACATAATAATCGCCTACAAAATGGTCTCCCTTCTTGTCCGGAGATTTATTATTTCCCCACTTAAGGTAAGCCAGCATCGATTGGCAGATGTGAATGCCTCGGTCATTAACAATATTTACCGGAATCACTTCATTTCCTTGAAAAGACAAAATCCTGTAAACTGCATTACCTAAAGCCATATTCCGAAGATGTCCCAAATGCAGAGGCTTATTGGTGTTAGGGCCGCAATATTCAATAACTATTTTTTGGCTTTTGCAACTTTTCTTTCCATAGTTTTTGGCCTGCTGATAAATGGTCGTCAGCGTCTGCTCGGCCAAGGAGTGGTTCTTAAGAAAGAAATTTAAGTAAGGTCCGGCAACTTCTATTTTAGAAATATAGTCGGGCAGTTTTATTTTCTCTTTAAGTTTTTGTGCGGCTTCCGCTGGATTTTTACCCAGCTTAAAGCAGGGGAAAGCATAATCACCTAATTTCGAATCGGGCGGAACGGCCAGCAGAGCAGCCAATTCTTCTGAAGTTAAGTGTGTTTCTTTAGCTAACAGTTCAATAATCTCGCTTTGAAAATCCATTAAGAATCAGAAAGGGGGATTATTTATATATTTTGTTAGGTATTATTGGAAAATAAACAACTGATTAAAACACTAATAATTCTCTTTAATATACTTAATAACTTTTTTCTTTAGAATTGGATACGTTTTTTGTATCTTCTTATTGTCAAGCGCTTCTTTTTTAGAAATTATAATCGGCTTTACTAATTTGGCTTTTTTTGAGAATTGGTCTTTGGTCAAGTCGACCAATTTACCATTAGGTAATCGATTCCAATAATGAGTATATCTGGGATCGCCTTTAACCTGAGAAAAATAAATTTTGCCACCAAAATAATCATTAACAATCACAGCAATGACCCGACAATGGCCGGCAGATTCCGGCTGAGTTTTATTCTTCCAAAGAAATTTATAATAACAAGTATCTTCTCCCCAAGAATTTTTAATCGCGTTTTCCAGTTTCTTAAGTGTAAGAACCACGAAATTAATAGAGCAAATAATTATATAATTGTTTCTATATTTCTTTGTTCAACAACCTTTTTAAATAACCGCAGTTATATCTTATTTTTAATGAAAGATGTTATTTCTATGCGGGATTTTTCTAAAGAAGAAATCCTGGCTATTTTAGATATTGCCGAAGACGTGAAAAAAGCAATTCATGAAGAGTCTTTTAATCAAAACGCTTTCAAAGAAAAGTATGGCCGAACCGTTGATCGGCTCTTAGAAGGAATTATTGTAGCTACTTTATTTTTAGAAAACAGCACCCGGACCAATCATTCTTTTCGGGCTGCCGTGATGAAAGCAGGTGGTAAATTTGACGGATTTCCTTCCCAAACTTATACTTCTTTACAAAAAGGAGAAACCTGGGCAGATACTGCCGCTATGTTTGCCGGTTATGGGTATAATGCTATTGCTATGCGCAGCACTACGGAAGGATTGCCGCGGTGGACTAAAGAATTTTTAATTAGAAATCAGCAGCTCTTACTGGAACAGCATCAACAGTTAAAATTATTTTTTAATTATAAAATCCCCTTAATTATCAATGGGGGAGATGGGAAGAATCAGCATCCAACCCAATGTTTCTTAGATTTATTCACTATGCGGGAAATTGCCCGGGCGCACGGAACAGATTTAGAAGGGCTTAAATTAGCTTTACTGAATGATCTGGCTCACGGGAGAACTAATGCTTCTTTGATTTCGGTAGCTCATCTATTTAATTTTGAATTACATTTTGCTTATCCTCCTCGATTTGGGCCACAAAAACATCAATTAGAAGATTTAAAACGAAAAGGAGTGAAAATATATGACCACGGGATTAATTTTAAAGAAGCCCTGGAAGCAACGTTCATAGCATATCATTCCCGGCCGCAAAAAGAAAGAGTCGGTGCAGGAGAAGATTTAATCACCATCAAGAATTTAGGCCAAATTAATAAACAGCTATATGGTTCTTTAGGGGAAAAAGCCCCTTATCTAATGCACCCTTTACCGGTTGATGCCGAAACTTTTGAAGAGATTGCTGCCGATATGCTGGATCACCCCAAGAATGTAACTAAATTACAATCGTCTAATGGCTTATATGTGCGGATTGCTCTGCTGGCTGCCGGTTTGGGAAGAACATCTTTAAATCACGCAATTTCGGTTGATAACTTTACTAAAATGCAGCTTCAAGAACTGCCTTTAAGCCAAATTCCCAAGGAACAAAAAAATCCTCGCTCTGGTTACATTGAAAACTGCGGGGTGGTGTTAGATCATCTTCCTGTAGGTATGGGGCGGCGTTTAGCCGGTGTATTGGGATTTGAAAAAGAAAATTTGCCTAAAGTAATCTCTGATTATATGTCTGTTAAAAGCGGACTTTTTTTAAAAGACATGATTAAACTGCATGCGCCGTATAGTTTTTCACCAGAGCAGTATGAAGCTTGTGCTTTGCTTGCTCCAAATATAACTATTAGTTTTGTGCAAGGTGGAAAAGTTATTCAGAAAGTCCGGCCTAGATTGGGCAATCTTATTGTCGATAGAATAATCTGCGGTAATGAAGCTTGTGTTACTAATGTTAAAAAAGAACATGTAATCCCCAAACACCATTTAGAATTGGTCGGTGAAGAGAGAGTACTGCGCTGCTATTATTGTGAACAAGGAGATACTCTTTCTCAAATTTATGAAAGCAACCGGTTTAAATACATTAATAAAAAATAATTAAATTTTTATGCTTTTTCGGTTCTTCTTTTTATCTAAAATAAATATTTTAACTTTTCCGCCGCAAAAACTAGAAATTAAATTTCCTGCTTCATTAACAACCTCATTAATTTTTTTGGTAGTCAGGGGCGGAAGTGCATCTAAATGGATTAAAGCGGCAGTTGATTTGGTGCTCAAAGCAGTTTTGGGATTTTTCCAATAATCTAATTTTGTTCCCAGAATAGTTTTAGAGTCATGGCAATAAAATATCCCTTCAGTTAAATTTTGCAGCAATTGTTTCTTTTCTTTCCCGGTGGCAATACTGAAAGTAAACTCTTTATTTATTTTTTTTAAATCATCTATGACAAAAGGCACAATGTTTTTTAAAGCAAGATAATGAATAAGATTGGTAAGCGGATCTTTAGCAGCAACACTTTTCCCGGACAATACTTTTTCCAGCAGCTTTTCCACGGAAGTTTGATAATGTTTAGCTTTGCGACCAAATTCCTGCCGAACAACGGACCAAGGAGAGATCAGATGATGGCTCTTGATAGTTTCTTTATTAAAAGTTAACCGAACCAGTTTTTCTGCTTCATTAAGAAGATGTTTAGATTCTTTCAATTTTGTCCGGTTATCTATATCCGTAACAGCAATAAAAGCAATTTTTAAATTAGGATATCTATGAAATACTTCTTTTTTTATGTGAATATCCATGTTTTCTCTTTTAAAGGATTAATATCTAAGAATTTAAAAAAGCTTCTGTTTTAAATCCCAATTATAAGTTTTGGTTGTTTTGTATTTATTTATAAAGTAAGGGATACTTTGTAAATACCAGAAAATTTCGCTATTTAGGTTAGTTTATGAAATTTTCTCGTTGCCAACCCAAAATTTTATAAATATACTCAAGAATGGGGAACTTGGCTTGGTAGTAAGCAAGTTTACAGCCCCGTGGTGTAGTGGACTACGCTAAAATCAGAGATTCGCTAGTCCCCGACAACCACGGAGAACATTTACAGCCCCGTGGTGTAGTGGACTACGCTAAAATCAGAGATTCGCTAGTCCCCGACAACCACGGAGAACATTTACAGCCCCGTGGTGTAGTGGACTATCATAGTGCCCTTTGGGCCTGCCAAGGAATGAAAGGCATTGACCTCGGTTCGAATCCGGGCGGGGCTATTTTTCTTAAAACTTATAGCCCGCCTGGTCGTACTTTTTTGGCTGGCAACTCTTTTATTCAAATTAAACGCAACCTTTTTAAATAAACAGGCAAATTAATCTTAAATTCGAGAGATGCATCGGTGAGAGCTTGTGCATACTGGAGAAGAGCTAAAGCTTATTCTCCTATATTTAAAAAACAATAAAGACAATAAAAATAAGAAAAATAATTACGAGGTTAAATCATGGCTAGAATGCATTCAAGAGCAAAAGGAAAAAGCGGAAGTAAAAGACCGATTAAAAAAGTGCCTTCTTGGGCGCCTTACAAAGAGAAAGATGTGGAAAAGCTAGTAGTTAAATATGCTAAGAGCGGAAAAGGCGCTTCTGAAATTGGCTTGATTTTAAGAGACAGTTACGGAGTTAACAGCATTAAAGCCTTGACCGGCAGAACTATTTCAGGAATTCTTCAAGAAAAAGGATTGTTAAAAGAACTTCCTGAAGATGTGTTAAGTCTAATTAAGAAGATGATTGAAATTAAGCGGCATTTAGAAAAAAATAAGCTGGACCAAACCGCTAAACGGGGCTTATTGCTAACCAGTTCCAAAATTAATCGGCTAGTTAAATATTATCAATCTTCAAAAAGATTACCTGCAGATTGGAAACTAGACATGGAAAGGTTAAAGATTTATTTGGAATAAGCCTAAAATTAATCCGGGCTAATTTAAATTAAATCTAAAACAGGCACAATTCGAAAAGTGAGTGATTTATAAAAAGAGGAATTATCCCCCATATGT
>CAZKNU010000013.1:0-25338 GCA_964554235.1 uncultured Methanosarcinales archaeon
ATTTTTGGAATTTTGTTGCAGGAGAAAATATTTATGATGAGTTTATTGAGATTTTCCAAGAAGTGGGAAAAGAGTTAAGAGAAAAAATAAAAGAGATAGCAAAAGAGAAAAAAGCTATTTAATTGGTTTTTAAGTTCCTTTGTTTATCTTCCAGCATTTTTTGCGGCGTTTTCAATCCAATTTCCAAGATTTTCTCGTCCATTATTATCAATCCAATCATAAGTCTTGTAGACCTCTGATAGAAATTGTTTAGTTCCGTTTCTATCCAAGTATAAGTTATCAAATGGATTTGTGCCTTTTGTATCTGTACTTCCATCAAACACAGGGCATTTGTGAATATATATGCCAAGCAATCCATTTCCTTTTTTCAAACTTTCATCAATTTCATATTTAACCCACTTTCTTTCTGATGTTTTTGCTCCGATTAAGACAACAGTGACAGATGTTCCATCCAGTTGTGCTTCAATCCATTTTTTAATAGCCTCGTCTCCGCCTTTTTTTACTTCTTCCCATTTTGTAGCATCAATAAAGTCCGAAGTGGATATGGAGTTATTCTTTATTACATTACTATTTCTAACCTGACCTGCTCTCACGGCGTCTCTTTCATAATGAAAACTGAAAAATACTTTTCTTGCCATTTTATTTACCTCCCCATATTGATAAGGCAATCAAAATCAATAAAATCATTAAATGTAAATAAACCATACTTTTTGAAAAACAAATCGATAACCAACTACCAACTTTTTCTTTTACTATTGATGTATCCAGTAAAAAAGGTTCGATATTTTTAATCTCTTTTGTTCTTACATAATCATAAAGTTTTCTGAATAATTTTTCTTGTCTTAAATAATAAGCATCCAAGCCCCAAAAAGCTATGCTAGGGACAAAAGCTAAATAGATAAATCTAGTAGTTGAAGTAGTTAAAGATAGTGCAATAATACCAGTAATCAACGTTACTGACCATCCTTTCAGGATAAATGAATTTGAAGCCATACGATTTACTGCATTTTGAATAAACTCCAAATGTTTATTCCTATCTTCCCTATCATAATTTATAGCTTTCATTTTTTCTTCATATGAAATATTATCTCTGCATAGGGTTGCCTGTCTCTTTCTGTTCTATTCAAAACAGGTCTTTTAAATTGCTCAACGATTTTTAATCCGCTTTTTTCAGCAATGATTGGGTAAAGATTGTATTTGTCATTCGCAACAATAAAAAAGTCGCCTTCATCTTTGATAAAACGGCTTATGTTCAGGAAGACCTTACTTATTCCTTCAACATACTCGTCTTTTGCTTTTTGTCCTTGTCCTTTGGATAGAGGACCTATCTCTTCGTCATCTTTTCTTGAAATTCCAAAAAGCTCGTAAGCGTAAGCATGTTGTTCATGGTAATCAATTTGACCAACATATGGCGGAGAAGTAAAAATTCCATTAATTTTTTTATTTACTAAAAGCCTGTAAAATTCAGGGTTTTGTTCTTTTATTTCTCTAAAAATATCTGCTTCTCTTGAATCTCCATGAATAACACCAGTAAATACTTTTTTCTTTATATTTGAAAAGTCCTTTAATCTTGAAACAGTATCAAAAGTATACCTTCTCAAATGACCATTTATTGTATTTAAAGGAGTGCATATTTTTTTATGCTTTCTACAATAATAAGGTCCTGTTTGTGGCTCTTTTAATGTGGCTAAATCTGAGTGAGTTGTTGCTCTGCATGACCTCGCAGTTCTGCTTAATACAATCCTCATAATATTTTTTATTTTTTCATCTTTCTCATTTTCAATCAGTTTTAAGTAATAAAATAATTCTTGTCTAACTCTTTTTGAGAACCATTTTGACAAGAAACTATTCATCTTTTTTTCATCAAGGAGTATCGTTTTATCTTTAGTTCCGTTCTTTTCAAAAAATTCTTTATTTTCTTTAAGGAATTGCTTTAATTTTCCCTCTCCATAATTTTCTTCTTCAACCTCGCCCTTATGTACTTTCCTCTTAAATTCAGGATTTGGAAAGTATTTTTTATTAAAATTGCTTAATCTTTCTTTTAATTCAAAATCAAATGTATCATCAAATACTTTGTTGCTAAAATTGGTTGTTTGTGATAAGATATTTTTTAGAGTATAACTTAATTTGAAAATGTCATATTCATCTAATTTTACTCTTGAAATCATGCAATTAAAATCTGAAATATCAATTCCTATGGAATGTAACCCTAACTCAGAAGATTGTACCAGTGTTGTACCGCTTCCCATAAATGGATCAAGAATGATATTTCCCGCTTTAAAGAAAATTTGTTTCTTGTAATCGTTTAAATGGGAATCTAAAAAATACTCTACCAATTGAGGTATAAACTTTCCTTTGTAAGGATGTAATCTATGAACATGCTTGGTAGTGTCAGATTCTCTTAAATTTGAAAATGACAAACCCCAATTTAAATCGTTACCTAATTGACTTTTCCATGATTCCTGTTTTTTTGCTAAATGTTCATCATAGTATTTTTTAAGTTCATCTAAATTAACTTTTATTTTCTTTTCTTCATCAAGGTACTTCCTAATTTTTGCATATTGGATAAGATAACTGATGTTAGAAGTGGTTACAGGTCTATCTAAATAATCGCTTGCCCATTGCGATGCTTGGCCTAAAGATAAAAGTTCTTGGCTCATCTTTCCCCTTTTTTTGTTTTTTCTTCCATAAATACTTCTATGCTTCTTGATAAGGCTACTGCATTTTTCTTACAAAACTCTTTATATTTTTCATAAGTATCTTCATCAAGACTCAACGTCACATTTTTTTGTACCATAATCAACCCCTCAAATGAATACAAATGTATGTAATTGAGCAACTATATAAAGTTTTCGGGCCATTGTCTAGTGACTATAGATGACGCCCCTTCCTATCTTCTTTTTTAGGAAAAAAGAAGCAAAAAAACGGACGCCCCCTTCCCTAACGATTTTAGTCTGCTTTGCAGAAATTTATAAGCGAGAACTCAACTCTGCGGACGCAGGTTTTCCGAACTTCGTAGCGGAAAACGTATTTAACAAGAATTAGGCGGTTCGGAACGACCGCTTCGCTATTTTGCCAAGCAAAATTCGTTCCTCTCCCAAATTTTTGCCATCTCTGAAAAATTCTCCAGCTCTGCAACGTGTGGGATGCCTCACGTTGCGAGGGGAATTTTTCGAGGGCAAAAACTTCGCCTAATTCTATAAGTTATACGTAATTTTTTTGTCACCTTGTTGCACAACTTTCTCGATGAGTTTTTGCTCTCCCATGCAAAGCTTGAGCAAAAGAAAACTATGTTTTCCACCTCTTCGAGAAAGCAGGGGATAAATCCGAAAATGCTAACTGTTACTGACTTCGTTTAATCGATAAAAGAAAAAACGTAGGAAATTGCTCTGCAACTATCCTCTAACGTTGATTAAACGGCTCACAAGTTCGCCCAAATTTTTACTTTCTTAAAAACGTAGGGGAGTTCCGAACGACTAGTGGGGCGAGCATTAAAACGAAGAAAAAGCAGATACATTATCCTGAAACTCTTCAAATGCTTTCAAACTAAGAGGATCATTTTCTATAAAATCCAACATTCTTAGTCTATAATCTTCTCCTAAATACAATCCCATGACTTTTTTTCTCATCTCAACTAATTGTTCTGGAGTAGCTTTAGATTTAATAACCGGTCTATCGCAATTTAGCATAGGCCAGTTATTTTTATATCCATTTAACCATAAATTCTTTTCTTCAACTTCTGAGTAAAATCTTGTTCCGGGGAATGGAACAATAAAAACAGGTCTAATCCTACTAAATGGAAGTTCTTTAACAAAATTATAATCTTCAACTAAATCCCTGTAAGTCTGCTCTGGATAACCCATCATAAAATATAAACCAAAGTGAATTCCATGGCTTGAAATTTCGTTAGCAACATAGGGTAATGTAGAAAGTTCATATCCCTTTCCGATAGAATCTAAGAGGCTTTGTTTAGTTGTTTCTACACCAAGAGTTATTTCTGCACAACCGCTCCGTCTCAATAAATCATAACTATTGAATTTAGCAGCAGAACGCACACTTGCCATAACATAATATTTGACATCAAGCCCTATTCTAATTATTCCTTGTGCGATTTCTTGCACCCAACTTGCATTAACTAAGAAATCATCATCGCTAAAGAAAATATAATTAACATCTTTCTCTCTAACTAAAAAATCAATTTCATCTACTATGTTCTCAGGGGATCTGTAACTCATTCTTCTCCCCCATAAAGCACCACTAGAACAAAAACTACAATCATTCCAGCAACCTCTTGAACCGGCCACATTTGCGAACCTCATTTTTGAATATGGAACTGAATGAGGAATACGCATCGCAAATTTACTATAATCTTCATTATGGATTAGCTTAAATTCTATTGAGTCTAATTCTGGTTTTGTTAATCTCGTTTGGGGTGGATTCCTAATTATTTTCCCCTTTTTATTAAATACAATCCCTCTAACAGAATGAGAATTTAGTTGTAAATCACTCATCAATTCAAATGTAGTCTTCTCTCCTTCACCAAGAACAACATAATCTACAATTTCCTGAGATAAAACTTCATCATAAAATGTGCTTGCTTGTGGACCACCCCAAATAATTTTTAATTCTGGGTTTGCACTTTTTAACTCTCTACTCATTCTCTTTGAGCCTTCATAATTAGAAGCTAAAACTGAAAATCCAACTGCTGAGGGTTCTTCTATGAGAATATCATCAACAGAAACAGAGCCATGTAAAACTTTACTTTCTATTCCTCTTTGGGATAAATAAGCACTAACAAACTCAACACCTAAAAATTCAGAAACTTCTGTTTGGCTAACAATCTGATCTAAATCTCTATCTTGTTCAAGCCCTACAAGAATTAATGGAGGCATTTTACTCTCCAATTATTACTTTATCTTTAGGTAAATTTTTCCTATAATCAATATCATTAACAATGGTCTGATATATACAATCTATCATACTCCCATCTGCTAATCTTTTGTGTAATGGCCCCCCATGACAATAATCCCATTCTCCACAATCTTGACAATCTCCTTGTTTTTTCCACTCAAAGTTTCTGTGTCTTTGATATTTGTTATCCCATACATCTTTTATTCTATCTGTTCTCAAATCTCCTTCAAATCCAAATTCTCGCGGAATGTTTGAGCAAGCAGCCAATTTTCCATCATACAATATTCCCAAATTGTTAATTCCAGCAACACAATGAAAAATAAATGGCCTAACTAAGCCCTCTAATTCTTGCCCTAACCATCCACCACATCCTAATTCGACCATAGTCGTTTTTTGGTCGTGATAATCTTCACAATGAGCAGTATATTCTTTTAGCAAGAATGAGATTGCGTCTTGAGTTTGTTCTGGAGAAAGTAAGTATTGCTGGTCTATACTTGCTCTACCAATGGGGTCGCAGGTCATCACTCTAAATATTCTTGGTTTTATCTCAGCTTTTACTAATTCATATAATTTTGGAATCTCATTGATATTGGTAGCATTAGCGACAGCTGAGACAGTAACTGTTAAACCTGCTTCAACGGCTGATTTAGCTGCTCTAAACGCTAACTCATATCCGCCAATTTTTCCCCTAAAGCGGTCATGTGTTTCCTGCAAACCATCAATACTCACGCCTATTCCAGTAACTCCACAATCTTTAAGTTGAGAAAACAAATCAGGCTTTCTTGCTAACACTACACCATTAGTTTGAATGTCAATATTTCTATAATGGGGGATTTGACTAATCTCTCCCAAAATTGTCAAGAGGTCTTTTCTAACAAATGGCTCTCCCCCAGTAATGTTAATATGCCTAAATTGAGACATATCAAAATCTTCAGCAATTTGTCTAAATGCTCCAATTACTTCATCTGTAGTAAGTTCTTCTTTTAACTTAACTTCTTCAGATGGCGAGCCACAATGCAAACAGCTTAAATTACATCTTCGTGTAGCTTCCCAACTAATGATTTGTAGAGAATGATTCTCAATCAAATCCTCAATGTTCTGTTTCCAATTTTCAAGAGAGCTACCACTAGTCATCTTATTGTTATGCCTCAATTTTGTTTATCTTTGATATACGGTTTGGAAATAGTTTCCGTCTCCTTCGTCAGGATGGCAACCATACATATTGTTGACAAACTCAACAGGGTTTTGATATTCAAGCAATTTTTTCTTAAATGCTTGAGCCATCTCTAACTTCTCTTGTGGAACTCTTTCCAACATTTTTTCAATTCCCATTTTGTACCTCCTTAGTCTTTCGACTGATATTATCTGTATAGTGAAGCAGATATAACAAACTTATTATCTAATATTTTGACAAAATAGTAAAATATATAAAGAAAGAACATATTTAACAATAAAATGACAGTTAAGCTAGATTTGAAAGATAAAAGAATATTGTATGACTTAGATCTTAATAGTCGTGCGACTCTAAATCAACTATCAAAAAAAGTAGGAACCTCAAAACAAGTAGTAGATTATCGTCTAAAAAATCTCATCAACAATAAAATAATTAAACAATTTTATTCCGTTATCAATTTTTCAAAAATTGGCTATACTCAATACAAGTTATACTTAAAATTTCAAAATGTCAATTTAGAAAAAGAAAAAGAGATTATTGATTATTGGACGGACAATAAATGTTCTGTCTGGGTTGCTTCATGCAGAGGGAGATGGGACTTAGCTGTTTCAGTTTTAGCCAAAAACATCAATGATTTTGGAGAGTTACTAAATGGATTTATCAACCACTATGGCAGACTTATTTTAGAGAAAGATGTTTTAATTACTCAGATTAGTCCTGTTTTTACAAAAAGTTATCTTATTGAGGGAAAAGAAAAAAAGAAATTTACCTACGGCGGAATAATTGAACAATATGAATTAGATGAAATTGATGAAAAAATTCTCAAAATTCTTTCTACAAACGCAAGAATGAGTATTTTAGAGATGATTAAGAAAACTGGATTAACTAGGGATATCATTAGTTACAGAATGAGAAAACTATCTAAAGACGATATTATTCATCAATATAGAATTTCAATCAATTTAGATACAATAGGACATAAACTTTACAAGATTTTACTCAGATTACATACTCTAACCCCAGAAAAAGAAAAGCAATTTATTACTTATGTTGCTTCTCATCCTCATGGAGTGCAGTATCTTAAACTTATTGGGTCGTGGGATTGTGAACTAGAATTTGAAGTTAAAGACGAAGAACAATTACACACCATTTTATTAGAAATCAGAAATAAATTTTCAGATATCATTAGAGACTATGACACGTTACTAATTCATCAAGAACATAAATTAGATTATTATCCCTTCTAAATGCCCGCCCATTTCTTGGTATTCTAAAAAACAAACAGAACTCCCCTAAACAATAGTCTGCTTCGCAGTAAGTTATATCAATTAAGAAAGTAAAAACTACGTCAGCAACAGCATTTTCGGTGACAAAAAAACTCCGCTCACCATCAAAGGTTCGCTACGTATAACAGGAATTTTACGGTTGCGTTACTCGGGGCATCAAAGCCCCTGCGTTACTCACCCAAATCCCACGCAAAAATTTTCCAGCTCTCAAATTTGTGGGTTGCCTCAATTTTTTCAGCTCTGAAAAATCAACTTCGTAAAACCCCATATGTTATATGAAATATTTTAATCACATTTTCAGGCACGCTATCGCTACCGTAAATCTTACGCATTGGCACAAGAAGGGATAGTTTTCCCTTCTGTGCAGAAAAACCGTGTTTTTCTTGCACCTTCGCTAAATCGGCAACGACGACAAAACGAAATTCAATTACTTGGTAACTAAACCTAACGATGATTTAGCGGTTCACTTCGTTCTCCCAAATTTTCGCTAACATAATGGGGGAGTTCTACTAAAAATAAACTTTAACGAGGGGGGAGTTCCGAACAAATAACTAAACTAATGGGAAAAATTTCTTACTTCTTTTGAAAATAAAGACTTTTGATCTTATCGATTACAAATTTACTCACTTTATCAAAATCAAGATCTTCAAGAGATAGCCCTAATTCTTTCAGTTTAGGTTTGATAACCAATTGATTTATTATTGAATTCCATTCTACTGACTTGGCGGTATGATAGATAGAATCAGAGAAATTCTCAAGAGTAAAAACTTCTTTTTTATCAGCTGGCAACTTGCTCCTAACATCTTCTAATTTACAATGGTGGTTTTTCAAGAGCAAAACATAAAGGTCAAATAAATCTCGAGCCTCGTCTCTCTGGCCAAAAATAAACTTTTTATCCAGAATAGTAATAATTTTCTCGGCAAATATTTCTTGAGGATCAACTATTTTAAGATTAATTATTCTGCCAACATTATAATTTTTCAAAAATAAAGAAGCATCATGCTTTACTTCTTTGAGATCATAAATTAATCTTTTTCTTGATGATAAATCAAATTTTAGATGACAATCTCTATGCGTCTGAGAAAAAGCTGGCCCCCTGATATCGGCATGAACATTAAAACCATTAGGATGTTCATTAATCCTGAATTGAACGTTCCCAAAACCAAAAATCTCTCCGAGAATATCAGCCAAATACCGGTTAAACAACAGATCAAGATGTTTTTTACTCAACTCTCCGCTTAGAATATCAAAATCTAAATCCTCAGAAAATCGGGGGAAACCATAACATTTATACAGGCAAGTTCCGCCCTTAAAAGCCAGATGTTTGGTATATTTTTTAAGTTTTGAAATATTAAAAAGTGAATACAAAAAGATGTCATGAAACAACTCTAATTCTGTCTGCTCCAAAGATAGGTTAACCTTCCGGCTTAATTCTTCTAGTTGAAAAAAGTTTATTGGCATTTGATTCCCCACTTTTTAAATTTAGATTTGTCTAAGAGGCCGGATAGTTTTTTATCAATAATTAAATGGTTATAATCTAAATGTTTTTTAAATTTTTGGTGCAAGTCATAATCTGCACTATCAAAAACTATCCCTGCTTTTTTCAGGAATTGCCTGTTCTTAAATTTCAAACAGATTTTTTTGATTTTATCTAAAGACATTTTCTCCTTCCCGGTTTTAATGGCTTGGATAACAACTGATAAAGGCGCTAGATCAAAATACAAACAATCAATCAACGTTTTTTCTATCGAAGCTAAATTCATAGTATATTGTTCGCTGACTTCACTAAAAAATTCAAATAAATATTTTTTATTGACCGTCAGGTATCTTATTCTTTCCTGACCAAAAATTATTATTTCTCTATTCTTCTTTTTAGAGGTTAAAACATCAATCTGCTGAGGCAGCTGCTCGGTTAAGCCGTAAATCTTCAAAGCATACCAGCCAGTGATATAAGAAGGCTGGACGAGATGAGTAGCAACCGTCTGGGCTAAATTACATAAAGTGTATTTACCAGATTCTGCCTTTTTAATTGCTTTTTTATGGTAAAGCCTGGTTAAAACCAGATTGGCGTACCTCTTGCTACAATCCATGATTTCAGCAACCTCTTCCGCACCGAATACAGGATATTCTTTTAGCTGGTTTAAGAGCTTGATGGCGTTCATATCCGGTAAAAATGCTCAAAACTATATAAATCTTTCTATTTCATATCAAATATGATATTAATTAGGTAAAAAATAATTAAACATATTTTGCCTTTTTGGAAAATTAAGATTTTTCTTTTCTCTTTTTCCCAGCAAGTTTCTCATTCAATTTCAATCTCTTTTCTTTTAAATCGGAGGCGCGCTCCCGATACTTTAACATTAATTTATCATAATCTTCTCTGGTGAGGGAATGGTGCTTGAAGTATTTTCTCTGGATGTCTTTTTCCATCTCTATAACTCTTTTTTCATTTTCAATTGCTCTTTTTAAACTTCTTTTCAAATAAACACGATGCCACAGCGGCTCAGTTATTAAAATAACAAGAATAACGCCTAAAACAAATAAGTACCAATATCGGACAAGTATGTTGTAATAGAATAATCTCAGTTTTAACTCATATTTCCCAATTTGTTCTACTTCAATAGCTTTAGGAGTAAGAGCAGCGCTATTTCCATAAATATCGTAAGCTTCTAGTTGTAAAGAAGTAGCGGTGATATCTTTCTCAGTGAATAGATAAAAAGCAGAATAAACCCCTAAGTCTCCTGCTGATAACTTAATTGTTTGATTGCCAATAGTAGCAAAAACATCTGCTTTCTCTACTTCGGTCCCGTCAGCATAACTCAACTCTGCTTTAATCTCCGTTTGCAGTCCAGCGAAAAAATCAGCTGTTCTTGGACTGACTAACACTAAGTTCAGAGCGGCTGGCAGGATAGTTACCGGTATTTTTGTTCCTCCTGCCCGAGTAATGCCATTTACTGTTTTCACTGCCTGCACCGTAATATACCATTTTCCCAGAGGATCATCGGGCTTTATTTTGTATTCTGTGGTGTATGTTCCCGAAGCAACTTCCTGCAAGCTGGTAATTTCTGCTCGGGGATTTCTAAAATCAACAACTGCATCGGTAAGAGGTTTTCCTTCTTCTTTAATTTCAACAGTGATGGGAACTGAACTTCCTCTTTTAAATTCGGCATTCGTAAGCGGGCTGAGAAATGTAACTGTGTAGAAAGCCACTCCTTCCGGCGTTGATACAGTTATCGGGACGAGGGCACTTCCTTCATTATCATCTTCATCTACTGTCTGAATTTTAATGTTCCATTTACCATCAGGCTCGGCAAAACTGATTAAGTAATCGTCCTCAAATATGCTGAACATATTGGATACAATGGTCTTATTAAGAAGAAAGTCTGGAGCAGAAATGCTTATCTCTATCGTGTTGTTTTCTACCGGTTCTTGATTAAAATACTTTAAATCTCCTGAAAGCCGTATCCGCTCGCCCTTGAAAAATTCTTTTTTATTGAGGAACGTGTTGATGTAAATGGTAGGATCAACCGTAATTAAAATTCGTTCTTCGTCATGGGTAGCTCTTTCTCCCTTGACAACAATAGCATATTCTCCTTTCTTGATATCTTTACTAATGGTTACATTTGCTCCATAAATACCGGAACCTCTTTGTTCAAAATTGCTTACTAATTTAACTGTTTCAAAGAGTTCCGATTCCGCTGATATTCGTATATCTGAGTTTAAGTTATTGGCAATATACCCTTCTACCAAGATTGTGAGAACGCCTCGTTTTATCGTGTCGCCATCTAAAGGACTTTTGACAATTACCTTGACTGGACTAGGACCGCCCCCGCCGCCTTCTATTACGGTAGTAGTAGTTGTTCCAGCATCTCCTCCTGGTGCGCCGGGAACTCCTCCTTTGGCCATTCCAGTTAGAGAAGGGCTTGGTTCAAGCAAACTAAGAAAAACAACTCCACCAACCATAAAAAGTATTAAAATAAGAACTGCTACAAACTGGGATCCCTCTTTTTTTCTCTTTTTCATTGGTTCATTTTCCAATATCGCCAAATACTTCCTGCTCAGGATAAACTTCTATCCCTTTATCAGTAATCTGCATAGCGACAATCTTTTTCTGGTGTTTTGCGCCCCGGAGTTTAAGCACTTCAATGGCATTTTCCCGGATATTTCCTCTTTGAATGGCATAAAGCACAATAACGCCATCGGCCAGAAATTCTTCAGTACCGCTGCTGGAATAAATCGTGGGCATTTGTTCTGTCTCAGAAATCAAAAAAGAGGTTACCGGTAATGATTCCAAATACCGAAATAACTGCTCGATAAAAATACGATAGCCTTCTTCTTTTTTGCCAAATGCGGAGGCTATGGCAGTTATAGAATCGATAGCAATTCGATCCGGCTGAAATCCTTTTGGGATTATTTCCAGCACTTCATTGATATCAATGAGCAGCTCTCCTTTAGCTTTGGCCAACATGGCTTCAATACTGGTGGTCAGGGTAAATGGTTCTTTTCGGATAATTTTAAGCAAGCCTTTCTTTTCCAGTTCCTGCCAATTCCAGCCAAAATCGTTCAGATGCTGTTTGAGTCTTTCTTCCGACTCTTCAAAGCTTAAATAAAGGCATTTTTCTCCTTTTTTGGCAGCATTGAATAAGGTCTGCAGACAAAAAATAGTTTTCCCCGTTCCCGTTCCCCCGGCTACCAGAACAGATGCGCCTTTGGGGATGCCTTGGTCTAAAAGAGCATCAAAGCCGGGGACGCCGGTGGTGATAAACTCTTTTGCCTGCGGAACTTTTTTTGTATCTTTAGATAAGATTTTTTGGAATGGTTCCCTTTGGCTTTTCAATTCCTGCGTTAATTTTTTTTTAATTCCAGCAACAGTAGAATCTGCTCTTTCCACTGGCGTATTCACCAGTGGCGTAAAATAAAATTTCTTAGAAGATTTTTTTTGCAGTGGAAAGGTCTTCAATACAGCCCTTATTTTCTTTTCTGGTAAAATCTTTTTCATGGCCAAAGTTATTCATTTTATCTCAATTATCTTATCACACAACTGCATAATTTCTGCTCTTAATTCTTTATTTGTTTCTATTTCTAATGAAATTAACAGTCCAGAGACATTGTTTATTCGCATTTTTGTTAAAATCGAATGGATAAACTTTGCCAGCAGGCGTGGTTCGTTGTGGATGAGCAGCGTATTAATGGAGTCAATGAAAATGAATTTTTTATCTTTTATCTTTTCCATACTTTGGCTTAATGAGATAGCTATCTCGGTTAATGAAGTGCAAGAAGCGATATGAATGACTTTATTCTTTTCATACACATTTTTCTCTTTTCCTTGGCAACAGGTACATAATATTATCAGTTTGCTTATATTGATATTATCCTTTTTGTATAAACTAAGCAGGTTTTTGCAGGGTCTGGAGGCTGATAAGATAATTTGCGCGTAGTTTTTCTTACTAATCCACTTCACTGCGGCAAGATGCACTTCCAAGATATTCTCAGCCGTTGTTTCTATTAAAAAAATTCCCCCTTCAGGACAGTTGTCTAATTCTTTGATAAGATTCTTTATGTCAATCATGCTTTAATCTCAATTATCTGGTCTGCCTGCGCAATAACATTCTGAACAAATGAGTTATGCGAAAGGTCTTTTGCCACATTTAATATGAGCACAATATCTTTTTCGTTTTTTATACGTCTCATCAAAAATTCAAAGAATCTAAGTGTTTCTGAGATCGACTTGTGCAAAGCAAGTGTAGTTAACGAGTCTATGAAAATAAACTTCTGGCCTTTTATTTGGTCAAGCAAAGTGTATATTGCCTTTACCAGCTCATCAACATCTAATTCCGGAGAAATATGCACGCACCCTTTACATTTTTCTGACCTTTCTTTTGATACCGCAGAGGCAACGTCGATAAAAATGAGCTTGTTAAGGTCTATGTTTTGTTTTTTAAGCAGGGAAGAAATATTTTTGAACGGTCTCTGAATGCTGACATACACGCCGCTCAAGCCTTTTTTCTGCAATTTTTTTATGGTTTTAATAATTATTTCCAAATAGGAGTTTGTATCCAGTTCCAGCAGGATGCTCGTTCCTCCCCCTATTTTTAAAACTTTATTAAGCGTAGATTCTAGTTGTTCCATGCTCAAACCCCTATTTTTTAAATACTTGCCCGATTTTTACCCCATCTTTCTCTACTTCAAACTGCCAGATATTTTTGCTATGGGCAGCGCCGCGCATCTTCAAGATATTCAGCAATTTTGCCACGCTTTGTCCTCTCTCCACATATCTTAACAGGATTATCCCGTCCACAATTGAGCTTAGGCGTAATTCACTTGAGGATCCGCTTCCCAGCAATTGCCCTGACTCCGCGCCAAAGGCTTCCTCTGACAGGTAAGTTAGTAAAGAGGTTATCCCCTTTGTTTTCATAAAGCCTGAAAATTGAATTAAAAATTCACGCACTTTGATTTTATTCATGGTCGCTGATTCCAAAGAAGATACAGAATCAACAATCACTCTTTTAGCGCCCATTTTATTCACGGCATTTATTATTTTATAAAGAAGCTTATCAGGATTTACATCTATCAAATCAGGATTAATAAAAACAAGCTTGCCGCTTTTTTCATACTTTTCCAAGTCCCAGCCATGCGCCAGCGCAGTTTTTCTTATTTGGCTGGAAGATTCTTCCAAGGCAACATAAATTCCAGATTCTCCTTTTTTGAGCCCCTCAATCAAAAAATGCAAGGCAAAAGTGGTTTTTCCTGAACCAGTATTTCCGGCAACCATAATAATATGACCCTGAGGAAATCCATCATTGCCGCCATCGCAAAGAGCATCTAATTCTTTTATTCCGGAACTTAATCTATTCTTAAATTCTGTGGTGGCGACACTTCTATTTATGGGGATTTTTGGATAAAGCAGAAGGCCTGATGAAGTGATATCAAAAATAACTGTCCCTGTTCTGAAGCTGATGCCGCGCATTTTAATAACTCGCAAATTTCTTAGTATCTGGTTTTCACCAATGACATTACTTAATATTATAATGCCATCTGAAACAAACTCTTCTACGCCATAGGCCGAGTATTTGTCTACTTCAGGAGCTTCGCTGGTCAAGATGGTGGTGCATCCAAGTGTTGCCAGAATTTTTTTAAGTTCAAAAATAAATTGCCTTATTTTGGCTTTGTCATTTATTGTATATAGAACCGCAGTGATAGAATCAATAACAACTCGTTTGGCATCATTTTCTTTGACCTGTTTTTCTACATAGCGTAAAATTGACTGCGGATCAACTACTCCCTGATTTAAACCTAAACCTTCTTTGATGTCAATCAGCCTTATTTTTTCTTGTTCTATTATTTTTCTATCATAAAATTCCATTGATTCTATATTTCGCACAGCTGTAAACAGAGGCTCGGTGATAGAAATATAAACTCCATTCTCCCCTTGTTTTACGCCATCAAACAGCCATTGAAATGAGAAGATGGTTTTGCCTGTCCCTGATGTTCCTGAAAGAAGTGTTAAAATATGATTAGGAAGACCGCCATTAAGAACTTCATCCAATCCGGGAATGCCGGTTTTTTGCTGAATCATTGTGCTAGATGATTTTTGAGAAGGCATTACCCCCCCCGTTACTACTAGATAGTATTGACTTTTCCGACAATTTATCTTTTTGTGACATCTTGAACACCTCTTTGGTTATATCAGTCTTTTTACAATAATTATATTCAAGCTATTAATATACCTGTGATATATAAATGTTACTCATACGTTTATGGATAGGTGTATGTATTCACGATTAAATAATTAAATGTTATGAGTAGTATTACCCATATATGGGAAAATACATCAACGTTGCTTTGCCAGAAGAGATGATAATAGAGATTGGAAAGACTATAGAAAAGTCAAATTTAGGCTATAAGTCAAAAAGTGAATTCGTAAAAGAAGCAGTGAGAACTTCTCTGAAGGAATTGGCAAAGTACGACGAAACAAAAAAATTTGAAACGAAGAAAAAAAGTAATTCTTCTCATCATGATAGTTGAAACTATAGAACGGAATTCCCCCCCACGAACGACTCAAACTGAACTCCCCACTAATCACGAAACGACGGAACTCCCCCCTAACGCACTAACTAAACTACCCGAGAACTCCCCCTAAATTCTAGTCTGCTAAAGCAGTAAACTAATCTCTCTTACGTTAGCGAAAACTACGGTGCCAATGCGATTTACGGTGATTAAAATACTCTGCGGTTTAATCTCCTGCGGGAGTTAAACCTTGGTCTCCCCACTCCGCAAACGTATCGCTTCTTTAAGTCGATGTGTAATTCGATAAATCATGATGTATAACTCGATGTTTACTTCTTCACGTTTGCTCGTAGGTCGACTCATATAACAGGGGTCCATACGTTAGTTTCAATTGAGAAAGAGGACTAACGACTGATAGGGGACATTTCTAAAACGACTAACGACTCAAAACATAATTACCCTAATAAATATCTATGTTCTCTTCTTAACAATTCAACTGCTTCAGTGGTCCGTTGAGCAATTGAATCGTAAACTTTGAGTTTAAGCCCGATGTTAGGAAACCCAATTAAAGTAACGATGGATTTTAAATCCGGTTGAATTAATTTTCTCATTTCCGGGATAACTTTTAACATCCATAAAGATTTATGGAGGGTATTTTTAGAATTATCTGCGGCAATTTCAATAATTTTATCATATTTATGTGGTCCGCCTTGGTAAACCCGGTTTTCGAGTAATGAACAAACTGCATCTATGGCCCCAACCTGTAAATCGCCTTTGGAGGCTTTAGGAAGCGGCTTAGTTTTATCACTTGGATCAGTTTCATTCCATTTTTGATGGTGGTATTGCTGCCGGTGTAATTTTAAGGAAGGCAGAATGTAAGTTTGGAAATCCGGTTCAGGAACACGGTATTGCAAAGCCAAGCCTTTTACTACATCCCATTCATATTTATTTCCTGACCCTACTAAATCATGAGGCCGTTCAGGATCCTGCTTTCCCAGGTTAAACATGCCTAAAAAGTACTCCACATGGCAGGCATGTTGGAGAGTGTTAAGTAACCAAGCTATAACTTCATTTTCAGTAGGAATGGGTTTTTTTATCATTATCCAGCTAATAGATATTAATCTTTAAAAAGATTGCTTTGAAAAAAGTTAAACAGCATATTAACTCAGGATAAATCCAATGAAAGAAAAATCCCCTTTTCATTTGTTTCCGATACCCCGCCGCTTGCGGTGGTTGGGTTGTTTTGTATCAACTCGTCATTATCAAACGAAGTATCGGATACATTAAAAATATCCCCCTTGGGGTGTTGGGATTTTTATTTTTTATTCCCGCCGCCAGTCAGGGCTTAAATCGAAAGATTTAAATATATGGTAATAATACCATCGTTGTATGGTGATATTAACATGAGAAATAAAGACGTCGTAATCATTAGGTTTCTTATAGAACGAAAAAATGAAGAATTGAATATTCTTAAGATTTCCAAAGAATTAAGAATGAACTACAAAAATGTTTATTCCATTGTAAAGAGACTTGAAAAAGAATCGCTGATCAAACTGGAATCTTTTGGGCAGTCGAGCAGGGTAAAGTTAATTTCTCAAGTACATCCTATTGTTTTTGAAGCTGAATACAACCGAAAAGAAGAACTTTTAAAAGATAAGAATCTGGCAGTAATGCTTAACGAATTCAAAAAGGCACTAAAATCAAAATGTTATGTGCTTCTCATCTTTGGCTCTTATGCAAAGAAAACACAAACTAAGAATTCAGATATTGATTTGATGTTTATTGTTCCAAATGGGAAGGAAGAATTGTTTGAAAAAGATATCAATCGAGCGGCAAGATCTTTGCCATTGCCGATACATTGCTTAGTATTTTCAGAGAAACAGTTTTTAGAGATGATAAATGCTAAAGATTCTAATGTGGGGCAGGAAGCTTTAAAAAACAACATTATTTTATATGGTGTGGAAACATTTTATGAGACGGTATAAATGGTTGATTATAAAAATCAGATGGTGATTTTTTGATAGACAAAGATAGGAAAAAAGAAGCTCAGCAGAACTTTGCACAGTATCTACAAGACGGGCTGATCAAAAAAGAAAAAAATGAAACTGCAAAAAGGATGTACCTAAAAAATGCAGATTTGTCTTTAAGCCTTGCTGAAGAATGCATGAACAGCAGTTTAAAGCCGCATATTTGGGTCGTGGTCATATCTTATTATTCCATGTTTTACATTGCAAATGCAGTTTTACTTGAGCTTGGTTATAAAACGGGTGATAAAATAGTTCATAAAGTTACCAACGATGCTTTAATTGTTCTTGTGACTGATAAAATAAAGAAAAGCTTGCTTGAAGAGTATGAAAGAGCAAAAGAAGATGCTTTGGAAATCGCTTCAATAAAATCTGACGAAATTATTGGGCTGTATGGATTAGAAATGGATAAAAGGTCAAGATTCCAGTATGAAATGACAGAATCAATACAAGAGCAGAAAGCAAATACTTCATTAAAAAGAGTAAGGCAGTTCATGCTTGAAATGAAAAAATTATTGCCTTTGTCTTAGGGAAGCAGGGGTAGCATCCCTCGACGACTTTTTTATTCCCAGATATATTTAACTGCTGTTTGCTTGGTAATGATAATAGCTTCGTAGTTCTTGATGATATCACTAAACTTAATCCTAATGCCATCCATAGTTTCTCTCATTTGTTCAAAGTTTTCAACTTCAAATTCTAATTCAATATCCCATGCTCCTAAAGTTGTTGTCAGAGCAAATATATTCGGCTGATTGGCGCAGTAATTATATAATTCTTTAAGCCTTTCTTCTGTGATGTTTTGTAAATAAATAAATGTTTTACAAAATGTAAATCCTATCTTTTTATGGTCTATATTTAGAGAATATTTGGTGATAACTTTTTGTTTCTCCAATTTTCTAATCCTATTAATGATATTCTGGCTACTCTGGTTAAATTTACCGGCTAATTCCACCACGGAGGTTCTTCCATTTTTAGCGAGATTTTCTAATAGTTCTTGGTCTAATTTATCTAACTTTAAATGTTCTGGTTCTTCTCCATATTTTATGGCGATGGGTATTGTATACGCTTTAAGAAGCCACTTCCGGTTGTAATAAAACCAATTCATGTTATGAATGACTTCTTTGTGTAAAATATATTTACTAAATTTATTCAAAATTTTAATAAACGTCTTGTAAAAGTCGTAAGATGATTTTGCCCAACAACAAAACAACGCATCCCACCTTCCACTGCAAGAGACAATCCAGCCCACTTCCTTAATTGAGGTCAGATATTCAAAAAACTCTTCCTCAACTTGTTTATTGAAATTCTGGAATTGAAGATAAACTTTAATGTTGTTATAACCAAATTTTGCCGTATCCAATTCAGTCATAAATGAAGTAACAATTCCATCGCCAACTAATTTTTTCATCCTAAAATTGACGGTATCTTTGTTAGATTTCACTAGCTTAGCAATTTCTGCCGCAGATTGCCTGCAATTTAAATCCCAGAAATATAAGATTTTCCGGTCTAATTCATCCAAAACCAAGTTAATCTTATGCTCCTCAAATTTCTTAATTCTGTTAGACATATTAATCATTATCAATATATTATATATAAATCTTTTGATTATTTTTAATAATTATACAAAAAGATTAAAATAGGGGGGGTTACAACTATACAGTAATAATCAAGTAAAAAACAAGTAAGGAGATAAAAAATGACAGATAAATTGAATGAAGTTTTAGAACAATGCAGTGAATTTGAGGAATATTCCAACATTTTAGACCTAGTATCGCCAATCCCTCAAAGTTTAGACGAATTAAGATTATTAGCACTATTTCACTATATAGGAACCGAGACAAACACGAAGGAATCAGGTTCTATCGGTGATTCGCTCGCGAACGATCATAGAAGAAAATACTTAAGTCTACTTATCGATCCCAATTTGCTTGCCGATTTAAGAGACTTCATCCGAGATATAAAACCGCTCCCTGAGACTGGTGTGCCCGTAGACCTGGATATTCCGAAAAACATGAGTAGGGAGCAATATAATGCATATAACGAAACCTACCACGCCCGGCATCATTTCTTGGACGTACTCTATCAAGTGGATAATAGACTGTCCGGAAAGATTATTTCTTCACCTTCTCTCACAGACCTGACAACTCATTTGGATAATGACGGATTTATTTTGGCAGTTACAGCAGGATATAGACCAGAGGAAGTCTGGGGCGCACCATTGCGCGAAGGTGATTTAAAGTTATTTACGGCACTAATACGCGCGGGTGCAAAAGTCAACGCGCCAATAAGGATGTTTGATAGAGAGTACGAAACTGCTTTAGCGTGTATTTTATCACATGGACTCGATCATCATATAAGTTACGTTGACCAATTAATGGATGCTGGAGCAAAAATTAATTTGAGAGAATTTGCTAAAGAAACAGTTTTGGAGCTGAAAAGTAGAATACATCGTGGAATGACTACCCCCGATCCTTGTAAAGGTCTCCCTGAAAACCCAAAAGACGATACTGATGCTGACCGAAGAAAAAGAAATTATCAAGAACTAAGAAGGGATACCGGCCCACGTGTTCCACAAGTTGGAACACCCCTGTTTAGGTTATTTTGTGAAAAGTACGCTGACAGAATTGAAGGATATAAACCCTCCCTAAAACAAAACCGGCGAAAATAGACCAGGAGCAGCAGAAATCAAAAGGATGAAAAAGACAATGAGATAAGTGCTTGTAACCTCCTGTAAACGCCTTCCGCTTCGCGTATTTTGCAACTCTTACAGAAAGTACAATGTTTTGCCTTGGTGTAAAAGTTCAAAAACGATAACCTTTAAAAATACCTTTCCCATTCCTGTTCTTAATATGCTGGAATGGCCAAAAATACAGGAAAAATGGCAGAAAGCCTGGAAAAAGGCAGATTTAGGCAAAGCTGAAGTGAGTTCTAAAGAAAAATTCATGCTTATTTTTGCTTACCCGGGGATTTCCGGATTTTTGCATGTCGGCCATATGCGCGGATTTTCTTATGCCGATGCCCTGTGCCGCTTTGAAAGGCTTAAAGGCAAGGAAGTCTTATTTCCGGTAGGCACCCACGCTACCGGCAATCAAGCCATTTCTTTTGCTAAAAAAGTAAAAGAAAATGATCCTGATTGGATTGATTATTTGCTAAGCAACGGCTGTTTAAAAGAAAAATTAAAAGAATTAACTACTCCGGAAAAAATCATAGAATATTTTAACGAAGTGTATATTAAAGATTATTGGAAAAAATTTGGGTTCCTCTGCGACTGGGACAGATTCACCTGCACCACCTATCCTGATTATGAAAAATTTATTCAGTGGCAGTTCCGCAAACTGCAGCAAAAAAATCTGCTGATTCAAAAGCCTTATTTTGCTCCGGCCTGCATCAAATGCGGCCCGGTAGCCATAGATCCTTCCGAAACAGATCTTTTTAAAGGAGGCAATGCTGAAAAAAATGAATTTACTTTACTTAAATTTAAGTTTAATGATGATTATTTGGTTGCTGCTACTTTAAGGCCGGAAACCATATTTGGACAGACTAATTTGTGGATAAATCCGGAAGCTGCTTACGTTAGGGTGGAAGTGGAAGGAGAAAACTGGGTCATAAGCAGGGAAGCTGCCGATAAATTAGTTTATCAGAAAGAAGACGTCCTGCTGAAAGAAGATGTTGATCCAAAAAACTTAATTGGAAAGACGGCTTTGGCACCCGGCATTAATAAAGAAATCATTATCTTGCCGGCTGCTTTTGTTGATCCGCAAATGGCTTCTGGGATTGTAACTTCCGTACCTAGTGATGCACCTTACGATTATTTAGCCTTAAAATTGTTACAAAGAGATAAAGAATTAATCAAAAGATATAACCTAAACGAAGAAAGAATCAAAACTCTGGCTTTAATACCAATTATTAAAACTAAAGGCTACAGCGATTTCCCAGCCAAAGAGATTATTGAAAAATTAAATATCCAATCTCTGGACGACCCTAAATTAGAAGAAGCAACCAAAGAAATTTACAAAGCCGGATTCCATTCAGGAATCATGCTGCATACCTGCGGGAAATATGCCGGCAAGAAAGTAGAAGAAGCCAAGGAATTAATGAAAGCAGAATTAATTGAACAAAATAAAGCCGATTTATTTTACGATCTTAGTGAAGAAGTTCTCTGCCGCTGCGGAGAAAAAGTAGTCATTAAAAAAATTGATGACCAATGGTTCATTAAATATTCCGATCCGGAATTAACCGAGCGAAGCAAGGAGCAAGCTAAAGAGATGAATATTTATCCGCAGGAATATTATGAAAACCTTCCGTCTATTTTGGATTGGTTTACTGATCGGGCTTGTACCCGGTTAGGTAACTGGTTGGGCAGCAAATTTCCTTTTGATGAACGCTGGACGATTGAACCCATCAGCGATTCCACTTTATATCCCGCTTATTATATTGTCGCTAAATTTGTCAATAACGGAACTTTAAAAATAAATGAATTAACTGAAGAATTTTTCGATTATGTTTTCTTAGGCGCAACTAAAAACGAGAAAGAGAAAGAAAAATGGAAACCCGTCCGGGATGAATTTGAATATTTCTATCCTTTGGATTTAAATTTAGGTGGAAAAGAACACAAAACCGTACACTTCCCGGTTTTCCTGATGAATCACGTGGCTATTCTGCCAGAAGACAAATGGCCCAAAGGTATTTTTGTTAATTGGTGGGTCACCGGGAAAGGCGGAAAAATTTCTAAGAGCAAAGGCGGAGCAGAACCTATTCCTGACGCCATTAAAAAATTTGGGGTTGATGCCATGCGACTTTATTACGCGCATATTGGTTCCCCCCATGTTGATGTGGTCTGGACTGAAGAAATTGTCTTAAATTATAAAAACGCTTTAGAAAGAATTTATGTTTTGGTGGAAGAATTAAAAAAATTGGATGGTAAGAAAAAACCTGTCGATGACTGGTTGATTTCCAGAATTAATGCGCAGATTAGAAACATTAATCAAAGTATGGAAAAGTATGAATTAAGAGAACTTGCTTCTTTAGTTTATTACACTATTTATGAAGACTTGAGATGGTATAAACGCAGGGGCGGTGAAAATAAAAAAGTGATTTCAGAAGTTATCAGCCGCTGGACCATTTTAATGAACCCTCTTACTCCTCATTTAAGCGAAGAGCTGAATGAACTAAATGGAGCTAAAAAATTAGTTTCAGCTGTATCCTGGCCGGCAGTTGATGAAAACAAAATTAGTTTAAAAGCGGAAGCCGGAGAAGAGCTGGTCAGGGAAGCAATGGAAGGAATGAGAAAGGTGATTAAATTAGCGAAATTGGAAAAACCAAAAATGTTCACTCTTTTCATTGCTAAAGATTGGATTTATGAATTATTTAATTTGCTTTCCCGCGAAATGAAAGTTACCCGAAATGTCGGTGAGATTATGAAAAAAGTGTTGGAACAGGAAGGAATGAAACTAAAAGGACAGGAAGTAAGCAAATTAGTATTGGGTGTAGTTAAGGATCCGACAAAACTGCCTAAATTTATCCTTTCTGCGGAAGAAGAATTTGAGCATATGAATAAAGCAAAAGACTTCTTAGAAAAAGAGTTTAACTGTGCAGTTAAACTTATTGCTGACAGCAACCATCCCAAAGCCAATTCAGCAGCGCCGGGAAAAGTAGGGATATTGGTAGAATAAATAGCCTAAAATTAGAGTAAACCTTTATAGAGAACATAAAGAAATTATAAAATGAAAAAAAAGAGATTAAAAGCAAAAGAAGTAAATCGCCAATTAGCAGAATACAATTTAAACCTGAATAAAAAAGACCAAGTTGAATTGTTAGACAATAAATATATCGTCATTAACGGGGAAATTTCTTTTTTTGATTATGAAAACAAAAAAGCGCCTTCTTTAAAATATTTACAAAAACATCCCGTTCTTAAAAAAATAACTATTGATATGGGCGCAGTAAAATTTGTAGTAAATGGGGCAGAGGTAATGCGTCCGGGAATTACCGCAATCGAAAAAGGGATTAATGCTAATGAACTAATTATGGTTGTAGACGAAAAGAATAAAGTCCCTCTTGCTGTGGGCATTGCCTTATTCAATTCTGAAGATATGTTGAAAGCAAAATCTGGAAAAGTGATAAAAAATATCCACCAGGTTGGAGATGAAATCTGGAACATGAAAGTATGAACCAGCAGATCAAAAAAAAATTATTAAAAGTAAATCAAAAAAAAATTAATAAATACAAAAAAGACAAAAAAAATATTAAAAGTAAATTAAAGAAAGCAATAAATGCAAAAAGATTAAAAAATAATTAATAAAATTAAATTAAAAAATTAATAAATGCAAAAAAGACAAAAAAAATATTAAAAGTAAATTAAAAAAAATAATTATTAAAAGTAAATTAAAGAAAGCAATAGATGCAAAAGCAAAAAGATTAAAAAACAATTATCAAAATTAAATCATAATAATAAATGCGAAAATTAAAAAAAATTATTATTAAATCTAAATAATAATCATTAACAAAAATAAATGTAAATGATCATCAACAAAACCAAAAATAAAATCATTTCAAAAAAAGAAATAGTTTGTAGAAACATCTTTTCCCAGTCATTAGGATTAATGTTCAGAAAAAAACAAAACCTGCTGATGATTTTTAATAAAGAAATGAAAGTGCGGCTGCATAATTTTTTTGTCTTCTTTCCGATTGGTGTTTTAATATTAAATGAGAAGATGGAAATTGTTGAAATAAAAAGAAATTTCAGGCCGTTTACGTTTTGGAATTCAAAAGAAAAAGGGAAATATGTAGTCGAATTGGGATTTAAATCGGATTATGAAAGTGGAGATATGCTAGAAATTAGGAAAATTTAATCAAAAATCGTAAAGAATTAAAATAAAATATTTTAAAAAATAATATAATAACATTTATAAAAGAGATTAATTTTTTAACTAGGAGAATCAAAATGCCCAAAAAATTGAGCCAAGAACAATGGTATAAACATTGGCTAAAAGAACAGAACTTAATGTATACTCGATTAGCCGTTCAGGCATTTGAAGATTGGAACAGCGGTCATACTGTAAGCCGGTTAGAAAACCTTGTTTCTTCTTTCGCAGCGCCTCTTCCTTGGCTCACTGAATTTGTCTCTGCTGCAAAAGATTTCTTCCAAAGCGGAGCGGCGCTAACCGAAGTAAAAAGGATTGAAGACGCGGTAGGAACAGAAAGTTTTAGGCCAATTTATTGCGAGTATTTGCTAGCCTTAGAAACACAATGCTCCTTCCGTCCGCATGGCCCCGAGGATCACCGTTTTACCGAGCCCCGCTTGGATTTAAAACTAGACTTTTGCCATCAGCCGCAGATTTACAGCAGAGAAAGAGGAAAAGAAATCCCCCTTAGGTATTTTGGAGCGAGGGTTCAAACTAAGCTCATGGAATTTGTTGCTGAGCAGCTTCAACAACATCCCAAGAGCGGTTTAAATTGCGATAATATTCCTGATAATACATATGTAACTTTGGCAAAAGCTCTGCATTTTTCATTACCAGTAGCGTATACCTTTGGAGGGAATTCTTGTTTTAAGGTAGAACCAGCTCAGGAAGGTTTTGTATTTTATCATTTAAAAAACCAAAAATAATTCTTGATTAAATAGTTAATTTGTTTTTAAAAATTTAAAAAATAACTATTTAAAAAATAAAACTTATTTAAAATAAATTATTAAAATATAAAAATTAAAATCATTAAAGAAATAAAAAAATTATCAAACTGAAATAAAACATTAAAAAAATTTATAGAAAGTAAAAATAAAAAGCATTAAAATATTAAATTATAAAAAATTTTAAGATAAATAAAAATTAATTATAAAAATAAATTCTAAAAATAAAATTTAAGTAACAAAAAAAAGAACGCCCTATCCTCGGGCTAAAGCCACGAGGCATTTATCGGGCGTTCTAAAAAATTAAAC
>CAZKNU010000014.1:0-24247 GCA_964554235.1 uncultured Methanosarcinales archaeon
TTTCTTTAATCTTAAACCACCTTTACAGCTTAAAAAATAAGTTGTTTATAAAGTTTATTGTAGTCGGATGCTAATAAGTATAAATTTAAATAAAATAAATAACCTAAAGCAGAAATATAAAGTAGAAATCACTTAAAAATATGCCTTCAAGCATAAATCACTTAAGTAATTCTGCTTTTTAGTATAATAATCTTTTAATACTAGTTATTTTTATAGTTTAATAATGGATTCTTGTGAGATGTGCGGCCGGGAAGCCGATTTGGTAGAAGCAGAGATAGAACAAGGTAGATTAAAGGTCTGCTTGAATTGTGCTAAATTTGGTCAAGTAAAGACAAAAGAGAGCGTATTTGGACGAAATAAATCTGTTCATTTTCCCCTTAACCAAAAACCAGTTAACCGGCAAGAACCAGAATTAAAAGTGGTGCGGAATTATTCTTCTCTGATTAAATCGTTCCGGGAACGCCAGGGGTTAACTCAGGAAGATTTTGCTAAATTGATTAATGAACGGGAAAGTATTGTTGCCAAATGGGAATCCGGGTTAATTAAACCAGATCTCACTGTTGCCAAACGGCTGGAAAAACTGCTGAATATTAACTTAATCGAGATGGATAGTGATATTTCGCCCGCAGAAGAAAAGTCAAAAAAAAGTGGTGTTTTAACCTTAGGAGATTTTATTAAAGTTAGAAAGAAAAATTAAGTTCAAAACATAGAAAGGAGGAATAAAATGAAAACCGTATTCAGTTCAGAGTCAGTAACAGAAGGACATCCGGATAAAACCGCAGACAAAATATCTGATGCGATACTTGATGCGCACCTAAAGTTAGATCCTGAGAGCAGGGTTGCCTGCGAGACGCTGATCAAAACCGGTGCAGTAGTTTTAGCTGGTGAAATAACCTCCAGAGCCAATATTGACTATCAAGAAGTTGTTAGAGACGCATTAAAAAAAATAGGGTACGATAAGAGTACGGGATTCGATTACGAAACTTGTGCAGTAATGAATATGCTAAGTAAGCAGAGCCCCGATATTTCACAGGGCGTAACCGTTGGTCAAGGAGATTTCAACCGAGAGGAGCAAGGCGCAGGAGACCAAGGATTAATGTTTGGTTTGGCAACCAACGATACACCAGAATTCATGCCCTTGCCTATCTTGCTTGCACAGAAACTCACCCGAAGACTTACCGAAGTTCGTAAAGAAGGAATATTACCTTACCTAAAACCAGATGGTAAGTCCCAAGTCGCAGTTAGATATATTGGTAAAAATATTACTGGTCTTGAGAACGTTGTCCTTGCTGCGCATCATAGCGAGGAAGTATCGACAGCACAGCTAAGAGCAGATCTTGAAAAATTCGTTATAAGGCCGGTGTGTGGAGATCTGATAACGCCTAGCACCAAGTTCTTCATCAATGCAACGGGCAGGTTTGTTATCGGTGGTCCAGTGGCAGACGCAGGTCTTACCGGAAGGAAAATTATTGTTGATACTTATGGTGGGTGGGGTCGCCATGGTGGTGGGGCATTCAGCGGAAAAGATCCCTCAAAAGTTGATCGTTCCGCAGCCTATGCTGCAAGGTATATAGCAAAGAATATTGTAGCCGCCGGATTATCCAGCGAGTGTGAGGTTCAGCTTGCTTACTGTATTGGTCGTGCAGAGCCAACTTCAATAAGTTGCAACTTAAACTTAGATGAGTATCGTCCAGAATTGACAGAAGAGATAACTAAAGCCATATATAAAATCTTTCCGGTAAAGCCAGCAGACATAATTAAACATTTCGGGCTGAAAAATCCAACCGGCTGGTCATACTTTGAGACTGCTGCTGGAGGACATTTTGGTCGGGAACAATTCCCGTGGGAAAGAACGGACAAAGTTAAGGAATTAAAAGAATACTTTAAGCAATAAGGTTATTTTATTTTTTATTAAATTTTTTTTAGGTTTTAACTTATTTGTTCTAAGACTTTCAGAATTTCTCAGCTATAAAACAACCAAAATTTTATATAGCTTCTCAGTTTATTATAATATTATGGTTTCATTAAAAATGTGGGTAAGTCTTAACCTTTCCTTAGGAATCGTTGCGGTACTTTTAATCTTAATCTTAGCGGGCATTGAAATGCCCACTTTAGGACGGGCCCAATATTTACTTGACCAGGAAAGCCCGGTTTGCGCAGTTAATTGGAAAGAAGATTTTACGCTTTGGAATGATTTAGATCGCTGCTGCATGGAAGCAAGAAAACAATTAGGCTGCCACAAGGAAAATTTTCAAAATTTTGATTGGGTTTGCCAAAGCGGCGTTAATTTGAAATATTGGATGAATAATAAAGCTTATAATTACTGCAGGCAGTTAAGTATTTGGTAAGATTGATTATTTAGTAAATTTAATGGTATATTCAACAAGATGAGTAATCCAGTAAGATGAATAAAAAAAAGAGCGGAAAAAAAGAGAACAACTTAGTAAGTATCAATAAAAAGATCTTCTGGGTGTTATTAATTGTAGTTTTACTTTTAGGGGTTGCTACCATAGTTAAAGCTAAAGGGTGGTTTATTCCCGGACAACCTTTTTTCTCCACAAAAGGGGGAGCGGTCATTCTGGATTCGCTAACTTTAGAGCAGAAAATAGCGCAAATGGTTATTGTTACCGGAATCCGATATAATTACCATTCCTGGAGAAGCATGCAGGTCGGCGGAATCTATCTGTTTGCTTTACAGACTGAAAATGTTTTTAATAATACCATTATTGATTTTCAATATGATATGCCCATCCCTTTCTTTGTGACTACGGATTTAGAAGGGTGCGTCAATCCTTTTGCCAACTTAAAAGAATTTCCCGCAGCTTCAGAAATAAACACCTTGGGGGAAGCTTTTGAAGCTGGTTTTAAGGAAGGCGAGTACTTAAGAAAATTGGGGTTTAACCTTAATTTTGCCCCCGTGGTGGATTTGCATGATGAAATTTGGAAATGCCGGGCTTTTCCAGGCGATGAAAAACAAATTGCGGAATTAGCTCAAGCTTACACTTTAGGCCTGCAGAACCAGGGCATAATTGCTACAGCTAAGCACTACCCTGGAAAAACCCTGGTAGTAAAAGACCCGCATAAATATATTGTGCTCGCAGATATCAGTGAGGCAGATATTTACCCTTACAAATATCTCATTGAAAGAAGAGATGTAAAAGCAGTAATGGTTAGTCATCTTATCACTTCTGGAAGAATAGATTCAGAAGGAGTGCCGGCAGTAGTTTCTAAAAAAGTTATTGATGAAATCAAACAGAAATACAGCGGTTTAATAATTTCTGATGAAATTCATATGTTGGGCCTGCAGAATTTTTATTCTACTTTAGACGAGATGTACATAGCTGTTTTCAAAGCCGGAAATGATGTTATTCTTAATTTTGATACCGACCCTAATGAAATCTATCGGATGATTCGGGTAGTTGCAAAAGCAGTTGAAGAGGGAGTGATTAAAGAAGAACAGATTGATAATTCGGTTAGGAAGATACTGCAGGCAAAAGGGTTTGTGGTTGTGTAAAATTAGTATTGTTTAAAAGCAGTTAGTATTCCTTTTATTTATTTAAATGATTACGCCTAACGTAGGGCATGCCTGTTAGGCGCACCGACCCCTACAAAGTGGGGGGAGAGAAGTATGGTGGGGGAATCTATCACAAATTGATTAGGTAAATTTTAATAGTTTAATTATTTATTTATATATAAATGGAAAAAAATCGTAAAATAATAACTATCCTCGTCATAATCGCTATTATACTAGGGGTTTTATTCTTGTTAGTCAAATTGAAAAGTGGAGGTGTAATTCATTCAGATACTGGCACCTTCAGGATTCCTTCTTGGGGAAATGGGGCACCTCCATTAACTATTACATTAACACCTGAATTTGCCATGAAGAAACACAAAGGATCTGATTTTGATATTTATTATTTTTATAATGAAGAAAAAGACTCTGCAATTGGCATTTATCTTGGACATAATCCTGGATTATTTAGTAATAATATTAACAGAACTGAATCCACCAACGTTTTTAAAAATAATAAAGTAATATGGTACACATGGGAAGAAGAAGTTGGTAATAATATTAAGATAAATAGAGAAACAATAGTGGATGATTTTTTTCCAGACGAACATACTGATTATAAAGGATTAATGATTCATGTTTTCCTGAAGGGAAATACTATCGAAGAAGTTGATATGCTTCAAAACTATGTTGAATCTTTAAAAATCCTCGAGTGATAGATGCCCCGAGTAATATTTTGACTAACTGTTTTTAAGTTTCTTGCACTCTTCAGGAATCTTAGTATTAATTTCTTTAAATTCTTTGCAAAGAATTTTCATTAACTCTCTGACGCCCCTATGGCCCTGAAATACTTTATCTCCTAAAACAATTGATGGGTAAGCAGTTATATTATATGAAGTAAGAAGAGTGTTAATCATGGGCTCCTGCTCAAATCCGGAATCTAAGGAAAAGATAAGAATTTTAGCTTCAAATTTCTTTTTAAGGTATCTTAGAATATCCCCTTGCGTATCGTCTTTATTTTCATCATAGAAATAAAGAACCTTAACACTGTCTTGCGGGCATTTTTTATCAATCTCCTGGGAAATTAAATAAAATTGTATTTCTGTGAGAAAATAATCCTGCAGCTGTAAATTAAATTCTTCCTGATTAAAAATTGCTTTTTTCTCGTAATCAATCACTAAAGTCATTTTCTTGCCCAGTTCATCGATATTATTTTCTAGAATTGAATGCAGGGTGTTGCAGTTAGTCGTTCCTAAACCAATATAATTTTGCTGCAGCTGCAAACTGCGCAAATTGACTTTCTCTTTAAGGATTATCTGCTGAGAGGAATTTAATTGGACATTTTCAAGAATTATTCCTACTATGATCCCTCCAGAAAAAACTACCAGGGTTAAGATAAATGCAAGAACATATTTCTTTAAGCTGGTTTTTCTTTCTACGGCCATTTAGGAATTCCAAAAGCAACTGATTTATATAATTAGCGGTTATCAAGAGTTATTGAAAAGTTCTTGGCCGCTCGCTCGGTGGTTTTCCGCTCTGTTTTTGTTCCAAAGCAAGCCTTTTCTCCCGAAGAAAACCAACAATAATTACATCTTACGAACCATTGTTCCTCGCTCGCCTCTTGGCCTAGAACGAACTTTTCAATGAGGCTGTTTATCAAGACCAGAAATTCTTTTTCTTGGTGATAACCATGAAAGCAATGTAAAACCAGACCAAAGTAATAAAAAACCCATAAATGGAAAGATAAGTTATTAGAGATAGCCAGGTTCGCCCGTAATTGGTTATTTTTTCTTTAACCAGCTTATAAGAATAAATCATTACAAAGAGGCTTATTCCCAGTAAAGTACAAGCTATAAATAATTTAAATACCGGCAGGCTAAGCAGATTAAAATTAAATGAATAATTTTTAATTAAAGTGATAAAATCAAAATCAATGCTTTTTAGATAGGCGAATTGGAAGTATAACTTAGAAATTAATGACTGCAGCAGCGTAGCGCTCAACACAATAGCAATAACTCCTGAAGAAATGATGGTGGGCATTCTTATAAATCCAAAATCCCCATAGTTCTTATTAAACACTAACTCTTTGTAAGCAAAAGTATTGTCAACACTGCCTTTATACCAGCGAACTCTTTGCTTGAACAATTTTTTCCAGGTCATTGGAGCAACCGTTTCCACGATAGCATCAAAAGTCTGGACAATTCTATAATGGTATTTCTGCAGCCGGATAGCCAGTTCTAAATCTTCAGTGATAGTATGCTCATTAAACCCGCCCAGTTCTTTTATAACCGTTGTTTTATAGATACTGAATGGTCCGGGAGTGACATGAATACAATCTAATTTTGAATTTAAAAATTTATAAAACATGTTAATAATATATTCGCACCATTGTACTTTTTGGAGTACATTTTTAGGGTTTTTTACTTTGAGCATGGGGCAGACTGCAGCAACATTGGCATCCTCTTGAAAGAGCGGCAGCATTTCCTGCAAGGCATTGCCAGCAATAAAAGAATCTGCATCCAGGCAAGCAAAATATTCTCCCTGTGCTAATGCTAGGCCGGTATTCATAGCTTTTCCTTTGCCTTGATTTTTTTGATTAACTAAAGTTATTTTTTTAGCGGGATGATCTTTGATAAATTTTTCAACAATTTCTTTAGTTTTATCTATTGATCCATCATTAATTACAATAATCTCCATCTTTTCACTAGGATAATCTAAATTAATTAAAGACTGTAAGGTTCCTTTAACTGATTTTTCTTCGTTATAAGCCGGAACAATGGTCGTAAAAACAGGAAAATCCCGCAGTTTTTTCCTCTCATTTTTTTCCTGGGGGGAGAATAAAACCAATAGCCAAAAAATAGATAAAAATAACAATAAGAAATAAGTACAAAACAATACAGAATCTAAAAAAGTAATAATCATCTTTTTATTTTTTTAATGTTTTTCTTTTGTTAGCTGTTTTATTCTTTTTTAAAAGCCCAAACCTCAGAATGCTGGTAAGAGTGGATTAATTTAAACTTTTCGTTTTTGAGCAAAAATAAGAATCCTTGTTCTTTTGGAAGCACCGCTTTCATATCTTGATTAATATATACAATAGACACATTATTTTCTTCCAGCAAAGGAAAAAGTTCTTGGATATAAACAGAAGAAAAGATCTGTCGATTAAGATCAAGATTAATGCCGCTGCTACTTCCTTTATTATCGCTATAAAACTGGCTGAATGGGGTTCGAGCAGAAAAATATTTTATGAAATAGGCATTTTCCGGATAAGAAAGTATTGTAGTTTCTTTAGGCGTATTCTCTTTAATCCAGGTTAAGGCTTCCTGGTCCGCATTCAAAGGAAGATATTCAGACATTCTTTCTATATAAGTCAAAGTTGAAAACACTATTCCTAACAAAAGCAGAAAAAAAGTTAATTTTTTTAGCAGCACTAAAGACCAATGCCGCTCAAATAATTTTAAAAAGCCCACCGTTGCAAAAAAGACCATTAAAATCGAAAGATAAAAGATGGTTTGGGTGTTAAACAAATAGGCTAAAATAATTATTGGTAATAATAAATAGGTGATGTGGAATTCTTTTTTCTTCCAGGTAACTACCAAACCAATTACTGCCAGGATAAACATAAAAATACTAATCCCGCTCAGGCCGCCCAGATCTGAAATCAAGTCTGGAAATATTTTCTGCGGATGGAAAGGCCCAATCAAGACCGGAATATTAAATACAAATTTATTAACTATTAATAAAATGAAAGTAATACCAGTTGAGAAAAATAAAAAGTTATCTTTTATATATATTTTTTTACTTCTTTTGGTTAATAGGTAAATCAATTGCAGAGATAAAAGCAAGAAAGTACTGAACCCATCTACGAATGTTGCTATTATAAACGGAATTAAAGAAAACATTCTTATTTTTTCTTGGTGGTGAAATAATAACCAGAAGCCCAGCATTACTAAAAGAAAAAATAAAGAATACGCTGAAAAAGTAGTAAAACTAAATAAAAAAGTCGGGGTAAGAATAAAAAATAAAGCAAAGAAGAAAACAAACTCTTTTTTTAGTTTAATTTTTTCAGCTAGTTTAAATAATATTAACAGAGATAAGATTGACAAAAGGGGAGGTATAAGAAACAAAATTTGGTCTGAAAATAAAGAAACTAAAGTAGTTAAACTATTATAAGGCCCATGTTCAGCAGCATATAAATAATAATAACTTTCTCCACCTTTAAGCAAAGGTTTATTGGCAATAAAGTTAGTTGCAGTCACCAGAAATACTATTAAAATTAACAGAAACAAAAGATATTTTTTGGTATTAGTGATCAAATGTAACAAATATTTATTTTTAAAGCTAGTTGGAAAAGCTGGTTTATTCATAAACTTCTTTTTTGGTTTCATTTTTTAGATTTTATTCTAACTCTTTTACTTTACATTTTACTAAAAATATTTGGGTTTCATTGGTATAAACCGGTTCAAAACATCTTCTGATAGCATAATTAAACTTTTTGCTCAGATTATATTGTTCCTTAGCAGAAGGGGTCAAGATTAGGTATTGAAGGTCGTATTCTTCCGCAAGGCTGATGGCTTGAGTCTGAAAGCGAGTAGTAAACAAGGAATTAAGATCATTAAATCGTTTATTTACATCTTTTATTTGTCCAAATTGGTCATCCATCATATTTTTTCTATTACTGTAATAAGTGATTAAATGCCCTTCTTCTAACCGAGCAAAAACAGCTGATTTTGAAAGTGCATTCTCATTAATCCATTGGAAAGCAGCAACTTCTTCTTTAGTGGGTGTGTCTTGTTGAAATGAAACGTTTACTGCTGGAATTACCATGGAGATTAATAATAAGATAACCGTTACTGGAAGCAAGTATTTTCTCCAGCGGAATAGTTTTGTTTTTTTAAAATAATTATCCGTCTCTAAATAAAAAGAGGCAAATAAAATAGCTAAAACAATACCAAAAAAAGCTAATGATTGCTTAAAGCGGATTAGTCTGAACCAAGCTAGAAGGGTGGTAGAGATTACAAAACTGATCAGTAAAAAAGATCTTTGGTTTTTAAGTTCAAACAAAGATTTGTAAGCAACAAATATTCCGGCTAAAAACGGAATGATGCTTACCCACAACAAAGCCTGTAAAATAGATATATGGGGAAAATAACTGCTAATGGTTCTGGTTGGAACATTTTGCCAGATAAAAGCAAGTCCTTCCTGAAGCAGCGAGTTTTTAAAAAAAAGTAATTGTATCCATAAGAAAAAAAAGGTTGAAAAAATAATCATTTCCAATTCTGCTTTATTTATTTTCTTGCCCTCCAGCAGAGATAAAAGCATATAAATCCCAAAACCAACTAAGAGCAGAAAAGTTAGTGAACTGGTCAAAGTTAATATTAAAAATGATCCGATATAAATAAAAATAAATTTTCTTCGAGTGACGCTTTCTTTTATGTTTTTAAGGGGGGTTAACGGAGCTTCTTTAAGATTGATGAATGCGTAAATGGAAATAAAAATTACCGGCAGGAATAAAGCTTCTACCGTAAAAGAATTGGTAAAAAATAAGATGGGCAGAAAGCCCGCAATTAAAGCCGAAAGTAACGATGCAGTTTCGTAGTTAGTTATTTTTTTAGCGATTAAATAAACTATAAGGGCAATAGAAGCAATTAAAAGATTAGGAATTATTTTAGCTACTATAGTTAAGGGCAAGAATAAATTAAAAAAAGCCATAAAGTAATGGAAAAAAGGTAAAAACAACCGTTCCCTTCCCCCATAGGATAAAAGGTCCTCATATACGGGCAGGCCAGTTTGAGTAATCTGTTCAACCTGCCTCAGATGGAAATAGGATTCGTAAGTAAAATTAGGTACAAAAAAAGCTAGACTAATCCTTATTATAACTATTATTATAAATAATGCTAACAGTATTTTAGTTTCCTTTTTCATCTCCATCCATCAACCTTTTTTTAATGCACAGAAGGCATTGCCTTCTGGCATCCTAAAAATCTGCCCGTTAAAGCAGGCGTCCAAATAAACTCCCTTTTAGTACGGGATAATGTACCTGCAGCAGATTTTTATGATAAGGAAGGGTGTTAGTTTTTATAAATGTGTGCTTTAGTATATAAGTTTTTATTAAGGGTTTTTGTTTCCTTAAGTAAAAATTGTTAAAGAGGTAATTATAAAATGAAAAGATTAAGTTTAACGGGATTAGTTCTTTTGGGAGCAGTTGGCTGTACTCGCCAATATGATGCTGAAGTTACCGGTAGAGTCAAGGAGGCGTATTGTATGCCAAATTGGGGTGACAAAGTAGAAACTTCAGGCGGGGAGGTATTTTGGGAAGGCGATGTTTTTAAGTACACTTTAAATGAAAGGAAGATTGTTGTTGGTGGTGATGAAGACGGGACCCTAGGTGGTCCTTACAACAGTATAGTTCTTCTTTATCTAGGAAAAGATAATTGTGAAGTTAGCGATAGCTTGAAAATACCGGCAGGAGAATGGATGTACGCTCGCGGAATGATAGATGATGATGGCGGTTCTCTGCGAGGCATAGAAGAACTCAGGCAGCTCACGCCGGAAGAGAGACAGGTTTGGCCGAGAGAAAAATAATTTTTTATTTTTAGACGAATAAAAAAAGAGTAAAATTCTACAAAATATTTATAATCTAGTCTTAAACAGGGTTATTAAATGAATAAAGTATCAACTGGAGCAGCTTTTTTGGATGAATTCTTAGCCGGCGGCTACGATACCGATATTATTACTACTATTTATGGTCCTTCCGGTGCAGGAAAAACTAATTTTTGTTTATTAGCGGCAGTTAAAGCAGCCAATTCGGGAAAAAAAGTTTTACTGATTGATACGGAAGGGGGCATTGCTGTGGAGAGAATTAAACAAATTGCCCCCAATTATGAAGATATTCTAAAACAAATTATTTTTTTAAATCCAGTAAATTTTGAAGAGCAGAAGGATATTTTTGAAAAAATAAAAACCGCAGTTAACAAACAGCTGGGAATGATTATCGTTGATTCTATTTCCATGCTCTACCGCTTGGAATTGGGAAAGAGCGAAGAAGTTTATGAAGTTAATTCGTCTTTAGGCAAACAAATCGCTTCTTTGGTAGAAATTGCCCGTAAGAATAATATTCCGGTTTTAATTACTAATCAGGTTTATGCTGATTTTGACAATCGTGATGAAGTAAAGATGGTGGGGGGAGATTTATTAAAATATGGCAGTAAATGTTTAATTGAATTAAAAAAATTTAATAATTGCCATGGACTAATTTTAAGAAAACATCGTTCCCTGCCCGAAGGAAAAGAATTAAGGTTTAGGATTGTGCAGAGAGGAATGGAGATAGATTAGGAGGAAATCAAATGGGAATTGCTGATATTGTTTTGGGGATAACTGCGCTTAGTGCTGTTGGTGCAGGCAGTTTTGCTTACGGCTTTACTGACGCTCGAGGAACGGCCTTGCCAGGAAAAGAATATGCTTTGGCTGCGGGAGTTGGCGCTAATCTTTATGCTGGTTCCCGGTTTAAATTTGGAGACGGGGATACCAGAATAGGGAACGGTTTGTCGCTTACAGTTTTAGCTGCCGCCGCCGGTTCTTTCGGCTACATTGGCGGGTTGATACTGGGCAGAGTAGTGCCTTAGACTTTTTTTTAATTATAATTTAATCACTGCTTTCTTTATTCTCTTTATTATTTTCTCCAATACTTTTTACCGCTTTCTTAAATGCTTCAATTATTTTTTTTCCGTTTCTTCAAAGTATTTCTCTTTTAATTCTCGAATCATTTTTAAGATTTCTGCCGTATTTTCTTTAACTTCTTCAACAGAGATGCCTTTTCCATAATAATTTATCTTGTTTCTGATTATTCTAAAACGGTCAAACTTAATTGCAATAAGTTTCTCTCCCTTTTCTTTCATAAAATAAGCAAAAGCTTCGTGTGAATAAATTTTATATCCATCCAAAGCAGAAATTGCTTCCAAGATGCTTCTTAACACATCATAATAATTGCTCATAACTTTTCGAGCAGAGTTCTCATTAATTTTTAAACCGTTTAAGAATTTTAAATCATTTTCGGCCGTCGTGATTAATGATTTTGCTAAAGAAATATCTTTAGAAGACTTTTTCACTTGTCCTTTTTCAATAAAATCCTTTAGCATCATTTGAAAATCTCCAAATACCCGGCTAAAACAATGCCATTAATAAAGTTATTGAGCAATTCTTTATTTTTTGTTTTCATTCTTTCGATGTCTGCCTGAGAATGAATGAACAATTGGACTTTACGGCCCAATTTTGTTTCAAAAGCTGATAAAGCAATCTCTTTCTTTAACGGAGTTACGATTAAGATATCAATATCACTTCCAGGAATGTCTTCTGCTTTAGCAAAAGAGCCAAATAAAACAATTGCTTCAGGATGATTATATTCTTCAACCAAATATTCGATAAAACCTGAACTTCGCAGCTTATTAAGGTTATACAACAATTTTAAATTTTTAAAATACGCGTTTTCGTTATTTGCTTTATACAGCAGGTGATTAAATTTTCTCCTTGAATTTAAAATTCCTTTTTTTCCAAACTCATCCAAATATTTAGATGTGGTTGTGGGGGATTTTTTAATAAGTTTGGCTAATTCTCTAATATAAAACTCTTTCTCTGGTTCTTTAATAAAATATTCAAGCACTTTGTCCATTTTTATAAACAGTTGTCTAATATAATGGACATTTGTCCATATTTATAAACTTTTCTGCTAAAAAGTGAGGTATTTAATTTTAGCATCCAGAAATCGAAGAAAAATGGCGTATTTAATCACTGCCCTTCATTACCCGCTTTAATGCTGGTTACCGCTTTCTTAAATGCTTCAATTTGCTTTTCCGTTAATTTTCCGAATTTTAGGTAATTTATTTTTATGCTTCTTAGAAAAGAATTCTCTTTATAATATTCCACCGGAAGAGCAAACAGCTTTTTCATTTTTGGATTCTTGATTTCTCCTTCTAATTCGGTTTTCTGGCAGTCATAGCAAGTAGGATATTTCTGCCTCCAAGTAATGGTTACGTAATTTTTCTTGCATCGGCTGCATTTTTGTTTGTATTTTATGGCCATTTAATTGCCTAAAAAAGAACAATATTTATATATTCTTTGCTTAAAAAAGGAAAAAATGAATTGGATAGCTTTCTTGACAGGATTAATGCTCAGTGCAGGGCTATGGGGCTGTGGGGCAAATTTAGTTAATAAAGAAAAATCTCTTCAACAAAAAGTAAACAAGGTGTTACTAATCGGCATAGACGGGGTCAGGCCCGATGCTTTAATAAAAGCGGACACCCCAAATTTAGATCGCTTAATTAATGAAGGAGCTTATAGTTATCGGGCTCAAGCAGGATTGCACACTTGGAGCGGTCCCGGTTGGTCTAATATTCTTACTGGAGTTTGGCAAAGCAAGCATGGCACTATTGATAATACTTTTGCCGGGGCTAATTATGAAGCTTATCCTAATTTCTTTACTTTAATTGGAAAAGTTCGGCCGCAATTAAATGCTGTTGCAATTGTTTCGTGGAAACCGCTCTGCGATCAAATCTTTGCTGGAGCAGAGAATTGTAATTATCACTCTTACGCTAGGCGGTTTTATGAAGGGGATTATTTGGTTGCCCAACAAGCAGCAAAAACTCTTGCTAATGATAATCCCGATATTATGTTTGCTTACTTTTTAGGTGTGGATATCGTTGGGCATAAATATGGGTTTAGCCCCGATGTTCCTGAATATCTTAATGAAATCAAAAAAGTTGATGGTTTAGTTGGCTGGATTATGAATGCTCTTACCAATCGCTTGGCTTATAGGCAAGAAAACTGGCTGGTTCTTTCCATTACTGACCACGGAGGGATAGACAATAGTCATGGCGGGCAAACGCCCGAGGAAAAAACTATTTTTTATATTGCTAATGGTAAATCCGCAATTCCGGGTGAAATTACTCCTCCGCCAACGCACGTTGATATTGTGCCAACAATATTTTACCATTTAAAAATTCCGATTGATTATGCCTGGGGTTTGGATGGGAGAGTGGCGGGGATTAGATGAAGAGAATCTTTTGTGTTTCAAAATTTTCCTTAAAAATTTTAAAAACATTTATAAATAGCCGTATAAAAAAGAAGTATAAAGCCGACATCTTTCCTAGGAGTTGGAAAGGTACAGCTGCGTGAGGCAAAAAAAATCGCAGTTTCCGAGATGGAAACTTATTCTCAAACTGCAATTTTTGAGCAAGAAATTAAGTCGTTGCTTAATTTCCAGCAAAAAAAATCGCAGACAAGAAGCTATTTTTTGTTTGTAATACAATTAAAGGTGAATAACTATGGCTGAACAAGAAAATTTGTTAATTGATTCAAATGAATACCTTAAATCGGGGATTCACATTGGAACTAAATTTAAAACCAAATACATGGCTAATTTTATTTACAAAATGAGGCCGGATGGATTAAGTGTTTTAAATCTAAAAAAAATTGATGAAAGAATCCGCTTGGCTGCAAATTTGCTTTCTCAGTATGAGCCGGAAGATATTCTTATCGTCAGCAGAAGGGAAAACGGATGGAAAGCCCTGAAAAAGCTGCATGAATTGACGGGAATGAAAGTTATCAGCGGAAGGTATCCGCCGGGAATTTTAACTAATACAAATTTGAAAACTTTCTGTGAACCAAAAATTATCGTAGTCTGTGATCCTTGGACAGATAAGAATGCAGTTCAAGATGCCATTAAAATTGGATTGCCCGTAATCGCTTTATGTGATACTAATAACCAATCTAATAATATTGATTTAGTAATTCCTTGTAATAATAAAGGAAAGAAATCAGTGGGGCTAATCTTTTTCTTAATTGCCGGGATATTCTTACATAAGAAAGGGTTGCTTAAGAGCGATGAGGAATTGCCTGCTAAATTGGACGATTTTGTTGAAGAATAAAATCTCTATTTTTTATTTTTTCTTATTGTAGTTATCATGTTAATTTTGAGGCGACCTACCCTAAATTTCTGGCTGAGGGGTACACCTTCAGTATAAAATTCTATTTTTCAAATCTTTTCTAATTTTATATGCTTTTTCAGCATCTCTCAAAATAGCAGTGTCCACTTCTTGAATAAACATTTCTTCATTATTATGTTCAAGTTTTTTTATTGCTCCTCTGAAAGGCACAGTAATTTGGGAGTGTCCAAGTAATTTTCCCTTAAATTTAGGAAGAATTAAATTTCCTGCGGCATTACAATAAACCATAATTATTTCATTTTCAAAAGCCCTGCCAACACACATTGAATCAACAAGTTTGGCATCAGAATTTTTGTCGTATTTCAGGCCAACAGAAGCATCTTTAAAAGTCCAATAGGATGGACAAATTATTATATTGGCTCCTTTTTTAGCCATTTTTCTAAACACTTCAGGAAAAATCAAATCCCAACAAATAATTAATCCTATCTTTCCATATTTTGTGTTAAAAACACAAATTTTATTTCCTGGATTAAGATAATATTTTTCAGGATGCCAAAGATTAATCTTCCTATATCTTGATTTAATTTTTCCATTCGAGCCAATATAATAAGCGGTGTTGTAAAAACCGAGTTTATCTTTTTCAATTATTGAGCCTGGAACAATATCTATCTTATACTTCTTAGCTAAGTTTTGAAAGAATTTACAATATTGGTTTTTTGAATCAGCAAATTCTTCCAACCTTAATCCAATTGGACCCGTAATAAAATCTTCTGGAAATACAATAATTTTAGCTTTTGAAAGTGAAGCTTTTTTCACAAATTCTCCTGCTTTCTTTAGATTTTCTTCAGGAGAATATTGCTTAATTTCAAATTGTACAACCGCTATTTTAAACTTCATGGTCAAATTAAGAAACAGAGGTTTATTTAACTTTCGGAAGGTGTTCCGTCTATGCATAGACAGTATAACTAAAATCTAAAGTTGGCAAAGAGTAATTTCTAGCAGAAAATTAGTGGGGCCATTTAGTTTTACTTTTTTTTAATATCTTATTTTAATTCTTTCTTTTTCTTATTCCGGCTTCGGTGAAAATCTCAAAAAAAGTCGCCTTGGCCGGCACCTTCGCCTTTTTCTAGCAATATATCTAAAGAAAAAGTAACTTAATTTTTTATAAATAGAACTGCTTGGTGCCCTCTTGGCCATGGCGGCGACTTTTTCACCAGAGCCCCTTATTCCACAACCTTTAAAAGAAAGCAACCCCCCACAAATTCTGATGAAAAAGGTAGTGGTTATCGGTGGAGGTACAGGTAACTTCACGGTTTTAAGCGGCTTAAAACATTACAATGTTGATTTAAGCGCGATTGTTTCTATGGCTGATGACGGCGGAAGCACCGGCATTCTTAGAGACGAGTTAGGGGTACTCCCTCCCGGAGATGTAAGGCAGTGCTTAGTGGCTTTATCTAATTCCAGCAGATTAATGCGCAGTTTAATGAACTACCGTTTTGAGAATGGGGGATTGGGTGGGCATAGTTTTGGCAACTTATTATTATCTTCGCTGGAAAAGGTAACCGGCAGTTTTGAAAAAGCTATCGAGGAAGCAGGAAAAATTCTTTCCATCAAAGGAAAAGTTATCCCGGTAACTACTCATCAGGCCCGCCTTAAAATGGTGCTAGAAAATGGAACTATTCTCGAAGGAGAAGGGCAAATATATACCTCTAAAGAGATTGAAAAAGGTTATAAAAATATTTATCTTGAACCTTTCCCAAAAGTTAATGACCGCGCCATTGACGAAATCATGAATGCAGATTTAGTTGTTCTTGGTCCTGGAGGCTTATATACCTCTTTAGTCCCTATTTTACTTGTAGATGGAATCAGTAAAGCTTTAAGAGACACTAAAGCAAAAAAAGTATTTGTAGTAAATTTAATGAACCGAAAAGGGCAGACCGGCAATTTGAAATTAAGCGATTATCTTTTGGAGATGCAGCGGTTTGCCGGAAAAGATATTTTTGACTATATCTTAATTAATAATCGTGCTCCTCCAGAAAAATTAATTAAACTTTACGAGTTAGAAGCGAATTTAGTTGAAAATAATTTAGTCAGCGATAAAAGAATAATTTTAGCAGATCTATTAAGCGAGGAAACTACAGAATACAGCCAGAGTGATGTGTTAGCCAAACACCGTGCTTTTATCCGGCACGATTCAGAAAAATTAGCCCGAGAGTTGATGAATCTTGTTGATAATCTTTGATTTAGATGACACCTTGTTTCCGCGATTGCCGGACAATTATACCGAGAAAGACCTTAATAACATCAAGCTCTATCCCGGAGTCAGAAAACTGCTGATTAGAAATAATTACAAAAAATTCTTGGTAAGCAAAGGAGCTGCTGAATTCCAATATAAAAAATTGGCTGTCTTAAAAATAAAAGAATTATTTGATGAAATATTTATCTGTTCTACTAGTGAGGAAAAACAAGCCGTCTTTAAAGAGATTGCGCTTCGTTTTCCCAGCGAAGCAATCTGGGTTATTGGCGACCGCATAGATTCAGAAATTAGGTATGGCAAAGACTTGGGTTTTAAAACCATTTTATTAAAACGGGGGAAATATAAAGATTTAAAAGCAAAAGATAATTTAGAAATAGCAGATTTTAAATTCGAAAACTTCGAAGAAATAAGTAAATTTTTTAAAAATCAAAACTAAAAATGAAAGTTGTAATCCTAGCTGCCGGAAAAGGAACGCGGATGCTTCCGCTTACTGAAACTATCCCTAAAGTATTGGTAGAAGTAAATGGCAAACCTTTTTTATATTATGTCTTAAGAAATTTACAACAAGCCGGGTATAAAGATTTTTGTTTGATAGTTGGCTATAAAAAAGAAAAAATAAAATCTTTTTTAGAGGAATACGGTTTCAAAGCAAAATTAATTGAGCAAAAAGAACAGCTTGGAACCGGGCATGCTTTACTACAGGCTAAATCTTTTGTTGGCCAGGAGAATTTTATTGTTTTAGGCGGAGACAATTTATGGAGCATTAAAGATTTTAAATTAATAAATAAAGAAGACAAATTTAATTATATCAGCGGGATAAAAGTTAGTGATCCTAAGGGGTACGGGGTTCTGATTGCTGAAGATAATTTTCTAAAAGAGATTAAAGAAAAACCCCTTAAGAATTATGGCAATTTAATCAATGCCGCATTATATAAATTCACTCCGGAAATTTTTGTTGAATTGGAAAAAACTAAACCCTCTCCTCGGGGAGAGATAGAATTAACCGACGCAGTTACCGTGTTAGCTAAAAAAGGTCTGGTAAAAATAATTAAAGCCGAATGGTGGTTGGATTTAGGAAAAAAAGAAGATATTCCTAAAGCCGAACTGTTTTTGAAACGATTAGGTTTATAAATTTAAGAGTATTTACTGGGCTTGTTTATATTAAGCTTGTTTACAAGATTATTTGTGTTGAACAAGATTGATTAGGCAAAATCGTTTATTTATAGTTAGTTTCAGTTTAAAAGAGGCAAAGGATGAAATTTAAAGTTAAAGATATAGAAAAAATTGGTAATTTTTTAATATCTTTCACACTAGGGGAGCAAAAATGAAATTTTGTGTGAAAGACATGGATATTGCTACCGGCGGAATCCTGATAGTTATTCTTAATGAGAAAGATGCCAAGAAATTAGATTTGCATTCTGGAGATCGTATTCTGGTTAAAGATTCCGGAAAAGAAATCACCTGTGTTTTGGACATTTCTGAAAGCAAGAAAGCGGTGCCGGAAGGAAAAATCGGTTTGTTTGAAGAAGTGCTGGCTAAATTAAATATTAAAGAAGGGCATATGGTCGAAGTAGGTTTAACGGGAAAGCCCCAATCCATTAAACACATCCGCGATAAATTATTTGGAAAACATCTTACTTATGAAGAATTATATCATATTAGTGATGATATCAGTAATGATCGGTTAACCGATATTGAAAAAACTTATTTTGTTGCTGCTTCTTTAACTAAAGGATTAAACCACCGGGAAATTGTTGGGTTGACCAAAGCAATGGTTAATACCGGTAAAAGATTAAAATTTAATGGGCCCACTTTAGATAAACATTGCATTGGCGGGATACCGGGCAACAGGACCACCATGATAATTGTTCCAATCATTGCAGCAGCCGGTTTTACTATGCCTAAAACGAGTTCACGGGCCATAACTTCAGCAGCAGGAACCGCAGATACGATGGAATGCCTGGCTAAAGTGGAATTAAGCGAGAAAAAAATTAAAAGCGTGGTTAAAAAAACTTTTGCCTGCATGGTCCATGGCGGTTCTATGAATTTAGCTCCAGCTGATGATAAGATTATTGAAGTTGAAGAGCCTTTATCAATAGATGCAGAAGGGCAGTTGTTGGCTTCCGTAATGGCCAAAAAATATTCGGTTACTGCCAAATACGTTTTAATAGACATACCTATGGGTAAAAGCACCAAAGCCAGCACCTTGAAAGAAGCAATGCACTTAAAGAGCATATTTGAATTAATAGGAAAAAAATTAGGCATTATCATTAAAGTAATTCTTACTGATGGATCGCATCCCATTGGCAAAGGCATTGGTCCTTTGCTGGAAGCAGAAGACGTTATGGCAGTCCTTAAAAATGACCCCCTCGCTCCTTTGGACTTAAAAGAGAAAGCAGTTATGATGGCTGGCGCTCTGTTGGAAATGACTAAGAAATACAAAAAAGGCACCGGCCTTAAAGCGGCTAAGGAAATTTTAGAAAGCGGCCGGGCTTTGAAAAAAATGCACGAAATCATCGCTGCGCAAGGAAAAAATAAACTGCCTGTATTGGGTGAATTTACTTATCCGGTGTACAGCAAAAAGAGCGGCAAGATTAAAGAAATAGATAACTTGATTATTGCTAAAATTGCCCGGCTTGCCGGTGCTCCTGTAGACAAAGGCGCAGGCTTATTTTTAACTAAAAAATTCCATGATAAAGTGAAAAGAGGAGACTTACTTTACACCATTTATGCTGAGACTAAATTTAAACTAGATTTAGCCAAAGAACATTTAAAGGAGAGTAATGGGTATGTGGTTGGGTGAATGTTAAATTTATGGTGAAGTCAAATAATTAATTAAAATTTTTCTTGCTTTTTTATTTCAATCCGGTGCTTCCAAAACCAGCAGCACTCCGTTCAGTTTCTTCCAATTCTTTTACTTCAATCATTTTTCGCTGTTCTACGGGTTGAATTAGCATCTGGGCAATACGCATCCCTTTCTCAACCGCAAATCTTTCTGTTGACAAATTATGAATAATGATTTTAATTTCTCCCCGATAGGTTGAATCAATGACTCCGCCCATGGTTTTAAGTCCATTCTTGGCGGCTAATCCGGAGCGATCCCAGAGCAGCCCAACATAACCTAGAGGAATGGCCATAGCAATTCCTGTAGAAATTAGTTTTCTTTGATTAGGTTCAATGATTACCTGTTCATTAGCATAAAAATCCATCCCGGCTTCATTTGGGCCCGCATATTTAGGCAGGATAGCGTCTTCAGTTATTTTTTTAATTTTAATAGTCATTTTTTCTCTTTTCCCTATCGTTTCTTATATTTTTTAACTTCTTTGATTTATTTTTCATAAATCAATTTTTTCTTCTGTTTATTTTTCTTTTTCTTCTTAAAATTTCCTGCAAAAAATTAAAAAGCCAGTATGTCCCAACATCTGGAATTCTGGGCGCATGATTTGGTCTTCAATTTTCCATTTCCTTTCGATTAATTCTATGGTTTCTATTACTTTAATGGATGTTTTTTTTGTTGAATCAATAAATCTTTTGACTTGAATTAAATTAGGTAAATAAATTACCAGATGTCCGCCAATTTTTAATGATTTTTCCACGGGCTCGATTGCTCTCCATGGTTCTGGTAAATCTAAAGTGATTAAATCAACATTTTTTTCCTGAATATTTTCATAAACATTTTCTTGTTTTAGATTTATATTGGTAATTCCAAATAGTTCAATGTTTTTTTGAACAATATTAAAATGTTCGGGATTAATTTCATAAACGGCAACTTCCTTGCAGACATTAGCTAAAGAAAGGCACAGCGACCCTGATCCTCCTCCGGCATCAACTGCTTTAGATTGCTGGTTAATTCCGGTTCTGGCTAAAATCAGCCCAATATCTTTTTGGATCATTACTTGCGGGCCTCGTTTTAGGTTTTCCCACAGGTCGGAAAAAGAAGGATCAACTGATTGGAAAGTTTTTCCAGTCGTTGAGGTTACTTCTGTTTTTTTTGATTTTAAATCTTTAGTTTTAATAATTCCAAAAGAAGTATGGTAATCTTCCAAATCTTTTAAGTAAAACATTTTACCGGTTTCTTTTTCGATTAAGATTTTTTTAATGTTTTTTCTGTTAGTTTCAGCCATATAATCAACAAAAAGCTATCTTATTTAAAAAAGGTTTTGTTGTAAATATTCTTAAGGCGTTGCCCTTAATGTTTGTTAGTTTAATTAATAAAAACGCTTAATCAACAGAAGACAGGCTCAAACCAAGGCTCAAACCAGCTTTGCCTGTAAAAGATTAAAGAGGTAACCGGTTAAAATAATTGCTAGAGTCACTACCCCAAAAAAGATTAGGATTAATTTTAATTTCATAGCTCGCCTTAATATAATTGCTTCTGGGAAGCTTAGTGCAGATACGGCCATCATAAAAGCTAAGGCCGTGCCGATAGGAACCCCTTTCTCAAATAACACCACTGCAACCGGAACAATTGCTGCGCAACTCCCGTACATAGGAACTCCTAATATTACTGCGATAGGTACGGCAAATATCCCTCCTTTGTTTATGATTGATTGAATTAATTCTGACGGGATGTAATTATGGATAACCGCTCCAACTCCTACGCCGACCAAAATCCACAGCCATAATTTTTTGATTATAGAAAGAGATTCATTTAATCCAAATAAAGCTCTTTTTTTGATTCCGTCGTATCGGATTTCTAGTTTAATCTTTTTATTTGTAGATACTACATCCTTAACCAAATATTTTTCCAATTTCATTCGACCCAGAATCAAGCCTGAAACAACCCCAACAAGTATTCCGCTGAGGGCATAAGCTAAGGCAATCTTCCAACCAAAAAAACCCAGCATTAAAACGACTAAATACTCATTAACTACGGGGGAAGTAATCAAAAAAGAAAAAGTTACCCCCAAAGGCACCCCCGCTTTTAAAAAACCTAAAAAAAGAGGAATAGATGAACAAGAACAAAAAGGGGTTATTGCCCCAAATAAAGCAGCAAATAAATTGCTTAACCCATATTTTTTCCCACTAATCCATTTTTTAAGCTTATTTGAGGGTAAATAAGTTCTTAAAAAACCAATAAAAGAAATCATTATTAGCAATAACAAAATTATTTTTATAGAATCATAGATAAAAAAATTAAGCGATTCAACCCATTTTAGTTCTGGGTCTAATCCGCACAGGGAATACAACAGCAGATCTACAAGCTCTTTTAACATTTTTTATTTTTGGAATCTTGGCAACAGCAACACTTTTTTTCTTTTGATTTTTTTTCCAGCTTTCTGTCCAAGCGGCTCAATAATTTACTTACCAACCCTTTTTTCTTTTCAACCATATCAATTCTCCAAGCTGTTTAATTGTATTTTTACAAAATCTTAAAATTTTGTCTTTATAATATCTTAAGTATTAGGTTTATTTAATTGTATTTAAATCTTAAGTTTTATAATCTTAAAAAATTTAATAAAAGTTTAATAATTTTAAAACCAAAAATAAGTTATGCACAAAAATTTTATTTAATTATTTGGGTATTTATTCTTTCCAGGCGCAACGGTTTGATTTCTACATTAGCAACGATTGCACTAGGGCAGGATATCCCAGCCCGAACTACACTTTCATTGCCAAACTCATCACCTAACCCACACCGGTGCGGACAGTATTCGGTTGGTCCGCCCATCTCCACAATGTTGTTCAAGAAAGTATGAACGCCGATAATGGTCTTAAGTGGTTTTGTAGGTACCATCCTGCCATCAGCATAGACCACATAAGGCCATTCTAGGTTTAACTCCATAATCCCTTGGTCAGTATAACAGCATCCTCCGTTGCCAAACGGAACATATATGCCTTTTTCCAAGCCATAGTAATTCAGGTAATCAATAAACCGGGCTAACATTTCTTTTTTACTTTTTGCTAGATTTTCACTTTGATATTCAAATTCTAGATTAGAAATCCTCGGTTCGGAATTAATCAGTTCGCTATCTCGTAAAGATCCTACTCTCGCATCTCCTGGCAAGATGGTTGTTCCAGTTAACTGACTTAGATGATAAGCACCATTCCTATCGGCAAGATAGCCCCGAATTATTCCTCCTTCAACCAATAGTCTTCTTTCTGCTTTTACTCCTTCGGCATCAAATTTCATACTTCCCCACTTTCCAGGCATATTTGGATTAGAATATACATTCAGCTGAGAATTAGTACTTCCCTTACCAAAATTTTCCCAGCCGTGGGTAGTTGAATCATTGTACAATATTTCCTCACTGGAAAGAAAGTGTACAAAACTTTCATGTAAAGCTACCGCAAAAGCATCTGGTGCATATAAAACCGGATAAACGCCATCAGTTAATTCTTGCCGGCATTTTTTTCTTTTCTCTGTTTCGGTTAGTATTTTTTTAGCAAACGCCAATATTTTTTCTTTTTTTCCTTTTAAAGTTGGGTCGGTAAAATAAAGCGACTGGTTAAAATTTAATTCTTCTTTTTCGTCGCTTCTTGCTTTAACATGGTAACGAAATCTATACCCAAAGAAGGCATCTCGTATAAGTGTGCCTTCTGAATTTGCCATCCTACGGACTTCATCATAAATCTGGATCTCGACTAGTCCGGAGTTACCATTAGTACTTAATATTCTTGAACTTTCGCGAGCTAATTCTATCAGTTTAGAGCGAGGGAGGGTTACATTTTTAATCTCATCAAGGCTCTGGACTGCTTGGACGGGGACAAGATTAGGTACAAAAACAGGTTCGTATCTTCTGGCTATACTAACCCAATCATCATAACCTTCTGCAGCGTCGCTAAATGCTTCTTCTAACATTGAATCGATTTTCTTCTCTAGAATAGAAATAGATGCTTTAATAGGTGCAGAATCTCCCGCAAAACTGACGGCCTGTCCTTTTTCTGTTCCTACTCTAACATCCATACAAATACGTTTGTCTGGCTTAGTAGAAGTATAGGGCAAGGCGTCATCAATAACTGCGCCATTCTCGGCTTTTACAGCAGCCAGAGTAGATTCCATATGGGTAAGCCCCAAATAAACTAGGTAAGGGTTTTCTTCATAGCAGTTTATTGGTCCGGGTTTGACTTCATGTCCATGATATTGCTTTATCTTACGGACTAAACAATCTAAAATAACATCTTTAGAGGCAATTGTTTTCATAAGATTCTAAAACCCGGCTTTTTATTTAAATTAAAAGATTATAGTCCTTTGAGAGTGCTTTTACCATTATAAATATATCTATAATGAAATATAATTGTGTATATATTTAATTTTAAAAAGAATGGATTAGTAATAAAATTATTATTTAAAAAACATTTTATTTAAAAATAATTAAAATCAATAAAAGATAAAGATTAAAATTTATTTTAAAATAATACAAATAATAAAAATAAGGTTATAAACCCAAACATAATTGAAAATAATAATCGGTAAAAAATAATTAAAATTAATAAAAATAATAATTAAAATTAATAAAAAATAATAGAAATTAAAAAATAATAAAATTATTATTCTCTGCCAAGAATACTGCGTTTTGGTCTGAAGCATAGCGGAAG
>CAZKNU010000015.1:0-23674 GCA_964554235.1 uncultured Methanosarcinales archaeon
CTTGAAATACTTACCCCTATATAAATCTTAGCAATTATTTTGTTCGCTCACTATTATTAATCAAAATTCTTCTTCCAGATTTTTTAAATATCCTTTTTTGCGTAAGAAATCTGCTTCTGCTTTTCCTTGGTATTTATAGAGAATATCTCCTTTTTCATCGCCGCCTAATTCCCAAGGTTCAACGATAACAATATTATTTTCTCTAACCCATAATGCTCTTCTTAATCTTCCGGGAATACGGCAAATTCTTTCTTTTCCATCCAGGCAGCGCACGCGCATTCTGCTTCCGCCTAAGCGCTGCTGAACAATGCCTAAAACTTCGTTCTTCTGCGGCAATCTTACCCTAATTATTTGCGGTTCTGGTTCTATTGTATTCATTAATAGCTTATTTCCCTTGCCTGTTTATAAAGGTTTGTTCAAAATTAATTTCCTATTTCTCTCCTAAAACTTTAATATCACAAGCGTAACTCCAATAATGTTGTTGTTCCAGTTTGCTTTTTGGTATCTTTTGAATCAGCACTTTTGTTCCTGTTGTTACTAAGGCATCTATACTCTCTTTAGTTATTAATAGGTCTTTTTCGGGTATAATAGGCGATCTCCCCCTCCCCAACTCGCAATCTTCAACCTCAATAGCTTTTCTTCCGTATTTAGTATCGATAGCAAACGAGTATCGGCTATCCGTCCTTCCCCATCCTTCTGAAGCCGGCATATATCTTTCCCCGGTAACAATTCCTTCCAATTTTACAGTTTCACCTTTTTCTGTGGCATCGCAACCACCAACGAGCAGAGTTGCAACCAAAGCTGCTTTATACAATTTCATTTTTTTCACTCTCCAACATCATAACCAACTTTTTGTGCTATTAGAATAACGCCTTATTTATATATTTTCTTTTCTTATTAATGTGGAAACTGACTTTTCAGTAAATACTTTTTTAAATTGTTAAAACATTCTCTAGCTAAAAGAGGTGTGTTAATGTTTAAAAGTGCAGTTTTATGCGTAGGTTCAGCTACTGTAGATACTTTCTTGACTATTGAATCACCTTTCTCTTCCATACAGTTAGGTGATAAAGTGCTGGTTCAGTCCATTGAAAAACATTCCGGGGGAGGAGCAACCAATTCCGCCGCCGCTTTTTCTAAATTAGGCTTAAAGGTTAAAGTATTAACCAAATTGGGAAACGACCACGATGCTGATTTTATTCTTAAGGAATTAAAAAAGTATAAAGTAAAAAATGTTTGCCGGCACCAGAGTAAAAGAAGCACCGATGCGGCGACTATTCTTTCTTCTTTAAAAGACAAAGATCGGATTATTTTTGTTCATAAAGGGGCCTCTGCAGATTTGTCTGTAAATGATTTTAAAACAGCTGCTCTTAAGGTCCAGTGGATTTATCTGGCTAGCTTAATGGGAAAATCATTCCAAGTGGCTCGCTATATTGTAAAACATAAAAAAGAAAAAGTTAAATTGCTGTTTAATCCTTCTTTGTATTTAGCTAAGCGAGGTAAAAAATCCCTGCAGGCCATTCTAAAAGCGACTGAGATATTAGTTTTAAACAAAGAAGAAGCCCAGGCTTTATTAAAAAACGATTCAGAAAATTTTATCGTCTTACTGAAAAGATTACAACACTGCGGTCCTAAAATAGTTATTATTACCGATGGCAGTAAAAAAATGTGGGCCCTAACAGAAGAGTATATTTATTCTTTGACTCCGCCGGATGTAAAAGTGGTCTGCTCTACCGGCGCGGGAGACGCCTTCACGGCCGGTTTTTTAGCCGGAATAATCAAAAATTATTCATTTGCAGATGCTTTAAAGTTAGGGCAGGTTAATGCCACTTCGGTAATCCAGCATATCGGAGCAAAAAATAAATTACTTACCGAGAATGAAGCTAAAGATTTAATTAAAAAATACAACCTAAAAGTTGCTAAAATAAAAATAACTAAAAATAAATAAAACAATAAATAAATTAAAACCAATTAGGAAAATTAAAGAGGAAAGTATAATGTTTGCAAATACTTTGGATTTGTTAAAAAAAGCACACCGAAAAAATTATGCTGTTCCCCATTTTAATATTAATAATTTAGAAATGGTTCAAGCCGTTGTCAAAGCAGCCGTAAAATTAAAATCGCCGGTGATTCTGGCCACTTCTGAAGGGGCGCTTAAATATGCCGGAATGAACTATCTGTTTAATTTAGCTAAAGTTGCTGCCGAGGAAAATAAAATCCCTATTGCTCTGCATTTAGACCACGGCAAGGATTTGAAAATAATTAAGCAAGCGATTAACTGGGGTTATTCTTCGGTAATGATTGATGCTTCTCACGAAGAGTTCAACAGAAATGTTAAATTAACCCGGCAAGTAGTCCGCTGGGCGCATAAGCAAGGCGTTTCCGTTGAGGCAGAATTAGGCACCATTGGTGGAAAGGAAGATTTGGTTTCTGGAAAAAAAATAATTTACACCGACCCGGCTTTGGCTAAAGAATTTGTAGCCCGAACCGGTTGCGATTTTTTAGCGGTGGCTATTGGCACTTCGCATGGCGCCTATAAATTTAAAGGAGAAGCAAAATTAAATATAAATTTACTCAAAGAAATCAAGAAAAAAACGAATCTCCCTTTGGTCTTGCATGGAGCTTCAGGCGTTCCTAAATCAATGGTGCAATTAGCTGAAAAATATGGGGCTGATTTAAAAGGAGTAAAAGGCGTTCCCAATGCGCAAATTAAATTAGCCGTACAGAACGGAATAAATAAAATTAATACGGATACGGATTTAAGAATTGCTTTTACGGCAGCAGTAAGAAAAGTAATTAAACAAAAATCAGCTGAATTTGATCCCCGCCAGATTCTTGCTCCTGCCCGTGATTTAATTCAGCAAGTAGCTAAAGAAAGAATAAAATTATTTGAGAGTGCAGGAAAAAGTTAATTCAAAAGAAACCGCAATTAAAAATTTAGAAATTAAAAAAGTCAAAAGTTAAAGAGGTTATGAAAATGATTAAGAAAATCTATATTGGTGCAGATCATGCTGGTTTTAAATTAAAAGAAAAAATCAAAGAATGGTTTAGAGAAAAAAATATTTCTTACATTGATGTTGGAAACAGCGTTCTGGATCCAAATGATGATTATCCCGACTATGCAGTCTTAGTGGCAAAGAAAGTGGCCAAAACCAATAGTTTAGGCATTTTGCTGTGTGGTTCTGCGCAAGGGATGTGCATTGCCGCTAATAAAATCAAAGGGGCACGGGCAGCAATTCCTTTCTCCTTAAAAGAAGCCCGCCTTTGCCGTGAGCACAACGATGCTAATATTATTTGCTTATCAGGATGGTATGCCCACCCGCATGAAGCCAAGAAAATGATTGAGATTTTTCTGACCACCCCTTTTTCTAAAGAACCTCGGCATCTTAGAAGAGTTAACAAAATCAGGAAATTAGAATTAACCTGAAACAAACCGGGATTAGCCTAAAAACAAATAAAATTAGCATGAAACCGAATAAAATTAACCAAAAACCAAGTAAGAAAAGCACAAAACCAAAAATATTTCCTTCCATTATGGCCCAGAGCCAGCCGGAAATAGATTGGCTGTTTAAAAATTTGTCTGGAGCAGCAAAAGAGCTCCACTTGGATGTTGCTGATGGCAAATGTGTCCCTAGTACCTCTTTATGGTTCCCCTTTAAGTTATCATCCAAATTTAAGTACAATATTCATTTAATGATTAAAAATCCAACTAAATGGATTGAACAGAATAGTCCTTTAAAAAATATTGTTCTGTTGATTCCCCAGCTGGAAGAAATTAAAGAGCCTAAAGAATATATTCGCCGGGCTAAATCCAACCGGAGAAAAATTGCCTTTGCTTTAAGACCGGAAACGGGAATAAACAAAATCAAGCCTTATTTGCCAGAGATTGATTACGTACTGATTCTTACCGTGCAGCCTGGTTTTTATGGTGCAAAATTTTTGTCTGCACCTTTAAATAAAATCAAGCAGATCAAACAAATCAGTCCCAAAGTTAAAATAATTGTCGATGGGGGAATGAATCCGCAGACCGTTAAGAAAGCGGCGGCTGCCGGAGCAGACTTTTTTGTTTCGGGAGCATTTACGACTAAATCTAATAATCCTAAAAAACAAATAAAAAGATTGATGGAGAGTATTAGTAGATAGTTCTAATTGGCTGGAGAATTATTGTTGAGAATTATTTGGGGGCGGGTTAAATAAAATTGTAAAAACCTTGGGGCTCTCGGTTCAGTCGCTTTCGCAACAGATAGTCTTGCACTTCGCTCGATTATTTATACCCTTTGTTCCAATATCAAAACCGCCCCATTCTTCAAACCCGGTTTTGGCGTATATTCTACTTTTTTTCTTTCGGCAACTACTTCTATGAATTTTCTTAATGCCCAGAAGTAACTATTCCCAGAATGTCCTTGTTCATCAAGTGTAGTCTTGATTTGTCTTGAAATTGGATTATAAGTTTCTTCCGGCTTTGAAAGTTGGTCTCCATCAACATCATGATTTGAAAGTTCAACCAATTCACCAGCTATTGTGTCTAAGGTTTGCTTATCATCAATCCCGCTCACAAAATCATATAATTCATTTGCGGCTTGGACAACAGCAAGAGCATAACCTCTGCCCATCGGACTATTATCATGCCTTCTTACCCAAGCAAATTGTCTTGGAGTGAGTTTGTCTTGTTCTAAAAGCTCTCTTAAATAAGTAGTTTTAATCGGTGTTGGTTGTTCGCTTTTTGGTTTTTCTCCTGCGTCGGAACCAAAGCATTTTAATTTCAGTCTATGAACTGCATCTCCTTGAACAACATTATAACCATCGTTTATTTTTGGATTTTGATACAAAACCTGGCTATTTTCTCCAATAATTTTTTGAATTGCAGAACCATAACCGATAAAGGGTATTCCTAAACTATCAAATTCAACATTAACAAAAGGAGTAATATCTCTTAAAGTTGTTTTTTGTCTATATTTTGTACCATATGAAACATATTCAACCATTACAGGTTTTCCCACACTTTCTTGAAGTGCTTTCATTTGAGCTTGATAGTTTTGTTTTCTCATATTATTCACCTATCGCTATGATTTTAATAACTTCTTTATAAAGCTTTTGGAAACCTTTAAAAACACCTCTTCTTAAGTGTATATATGGCTAAGAAAACCAAACCTGCAGAAGCAGCAGTGCCTGAAACACTTGGAGGCAAAGCCTCCGGCATCCTAGAGGCCAAGCCTGTAAGGGCTTCTGCGGATAAAAAGAAAACAGCTAAAAAAAGCATAGAAAAGCAAACTATAGAACCGCAAGAAGACTTTAAACTCAAGAAAAAAGCAGTAACGGGCATTTTAGCTGGAGAACGGGTAATAACAGAATCTTCTGATGATGCCCGGGAATTTTACAATCAATCCCGCTTTGGCACTTTCACCGATAATGGTAAAGTAGAACTTTCCTTGCTAGAGGCTTTATACTTAATTGAAAAAGGAAGATTAGTGGTAAAGAGTGAGCAGGGAAGAGTAATTTCTGTTGAATCTTATGTTAAAAAATCAAGAAGTGTCGAGCCTAATTTCTGGATTAGATATATTGTTTTTAAAGATATGCGTAATCGAGGTTATATAATTAAAACCGCTTTGAAATTTGGCGCTGATTTTAGAGTATATGACCGCGGAGTCAAGCCGGGGGAAGATCACGCTAAATGGATTGTTTTTCCGGTGCATGAAACCAGCGTTTATACCTGGCATGAATTCAGCGCTAAAAATAGGGTTGCCCATAGTACTAAAAAACGCCTTCTGCTGGCAATTGTTGATGACGAAAATGATGTAACTTATTATACGGTAGCCTGGACCCGGCCCTAAGCACGTTCTTAATCTAGTTCTACTTCTGCACTTTCAAAAACTATATAAAGTTGGTTTATTCCTCAGTTGGTTATGCTTGACCAAGATAAGATTCTAGATTTTTTGAAAGAAACCGGACCAACCTTACCATCAAAAGTAGCTAAAACAATTCAAACCGATATTCTTTTTGCTTCAGCTTTTTTATCCGATCTAGCTTCTCAGGGGAAAGTAAAAATTTCTCATTTAAAAGTGGGCGGTTCGCCTTTATATTATTTGGCCGGACAGGAAAGTCAGTTATTTAATTTTGCACAAAGTAATATGAACCCTAAAGATTACCAAGTTTTAGAAAACTTAAAAACAGAAAAAGTGCTGAGGGAAATAGACTTAGATTTACTTCCACGGATGGCTTTGCGCTCCCTTAAAGATTTTGCTATTCCTTTGCATGTTACTATTGATGGGGTTAAAGAACTCTTTTGGAAATGGCATCTTCTTTCTGATGAAGAAACCAACCAGATGATTAAAGCAATTATTGATAAAGAACGGCTGGAACAATCTTTAAGACAACCATCCGAACCTCAACCAGAACTTCAAACTGGGCAGCAATCCGAACTACAAGCACCGCGACCAAAACCTCAACCTAAATCACATATTAATGAACTGCAGCGGAAGTTAGATCTCTTAGATTCTACTAAAGAAAATAATCCTGAAGAAAAACAAGAACAACCTTCCTTGCCGGTAACGACCGAACCTTTCTTGCTGCAACCCATAAAATCTCATCCTGAAGTTAAACCTGAGCAGAAAGTAAAAGCTCCGCAACAGAAACTAGCTCATGAGAAAAAAGAAGAGGGATACCATAAACGGGAAAGGGAAAAAGAAAAAGTGGAAGAAAAAATAGAAAAGGAAATTGAAAATAAGTTAAATAAAGATCCAGGTAAAGATTTAGAAAAAAATCTCATCCAAAGAATCAAGGAAAATATAAAACCTAAAAGAAAAAATGCTGTTGCTGAAGAATTTTTTCCTTTATTGGAAAATTTCTTTACGGAAGCCAATATCAAAGTAGAAAAAACAGAAATCATCCGTAAAAATTTAGAAATAGATTTGTTAGTTAAAGTTCCTTCAGTAATTGGCAAATTGACTTATTTCTGCAAAGCTAAGAAGAAAGCAAAATGTGATGAAAAAGATTTATCCTCTGCTTATATGGAAGCGCAAATCAAAAAATTACCTTTATTGTTCTTATACACAAAAGAATTTTCTAAAAAAGCCCAAGAGATGCTGGAATCGGGAGCTTTTGAAAATGTCATTGTGAAGAAAGTGAGATAAACATGGGCTTAAACTTTAAAGATTTGGTTGTAAAAGAAGAGATCTCCGTTAGCGATCTTAAAGGCAAAGTTTTAGCTGTTGATTCTATGAATATGCTGTATCAGTTCCTAACCACTATTCGCAGTATTGACGGATCTGTTTTGACGGATAAAAAAGGGAGAGTCACTTCTCATTTAATCGGTTTATTTAGCCGGACTACTGCCTTAATGGAAGCAGGAGTTAAATTAGTGTTTGTCTTTGATGGCAAGGCTCCAGAAATCAAGAAAAAAACTTGGGAGAAAAGGACTAAAGTAAAAACCGAAGCTTCCTTAAAGTTAAAAGAAGCAGAACTTGCCGGAGATGTTGCGGGAATGCATAAATTTGCGGCCCGAACTGCCATTCTTAATAAAGAAATGATTGATGATGCTAAAAAAATAATTCTTGCTTTAGGTCTGCCAATTATTCAAGCGCCTTCAGAAGGAGAAGCGCAAACTGCTTATTTAGTTAAAAAAGGAGATGCCTATGCTTCGGTGAGTCAGGATTATGATAATTTAATCTTTGGCTGTCCAACACTAGTACGAAACCTTTCTATTACCGGAAAGAGAAAAAAAACCGGGAAATTAGCTTATCAGAATGTAAAACCAGAATTAATTTACTTACGAAAAGTTTTAACCAACTTAGAGCTTAATTTAGATCAATTAATCGTACTAGCAATTTTAGTCGGAACCGATTACAATCCGGGTGGAGTTAAAGGCATTGGTCCTAAAACTGCCCTTAAACTGGTGAAAGAGCATGGGACTAATTTTTCTGCTCTGTTTAAAGCAGCAAAATGGAAAGAGCATTATCCGGAATTAGATTGGAAAGAACTTTTTGAAACCATCATTAAAATTCCTGTTACCGAAGATTATCATTTGGAATGGAAAAGTATTGATGAACCAGAATTGGTTCATTTGTTAGTAAAAGAATTTGATTTTAGTGAGGAGCGAGTAAAAAGTAAGTTAGAAAAATTAAAAGAAGTGAAGGGAGCAATGAGCCAGAAAGGGCTAGGAAGTTATTTCTGAATTTGTTTTTTACAGCGGTTCAAAGACAAAGAACTTCTTTAAGATTTTCCCTCGATACATTTATAAGATATATTTTCTTCCTATTTCTGATGTTTGCTGCAGAAACCGAATTAAAGAATGCCCAGAAAGTAAAAGAGTACTTAGCAAAACACCATTTATTTAATCCCGATTATAAATTAGTAAAAGAATTAGGGGTTATTTTCTTTCCTTTGATTAAAAAAGCTAAAGTGCCGCACGCTTTAGTAAAAAATGTAGCTTTTACTTTTCCTCCGGTGGAAAAAGCAACAACCATTGAAGATATTTTAAAAAGCCGCTTAACTCTAGAGGAATTAGCTTTACTGCCCAAAGCTCAAGAAATAGTTGGTAATATTCTTATTTTAGAAATCAGTCCTCAATTAGAAAAAAAAGAAAAGTTAATTGCAGAAGCCTATCTTAAAATAAACAAACAGATTGCCACCATAGTAAAGAAAAAAGAGATGCATAAAGGCGTATTTAGAACCAGAAAGGTAACCGTTTTAGCTGGAAAAAATACTAAAGAAACCGCCCATTTAGAAAATGGAGTAAGGATAAAACTGCATTTGGAAAATACTTATTTTTCGGCTCGTTCTGCGCATGAACGATTAAGGATTGCTCAGCTGGTTAAAAAAGAAGAACGGATTTTAGTGATGTTTTCTGGGGTTGCTCCTTATCCTTTAGTTCTGGCAAAACAATCTCCGGCAAAATTGATTTATGGAGTAGAGTTAAATCCAATTGCCCATCGTTATGCGCTTGAAAATGTTTCTCTAAACCACTTAAACTCCCAGATCACTTTGATTAAAGGAGATGTTTGCAATGTACTGCCTAAGCTGAAATTAAAGTTTGACCGAATTATCATGCCCTTGCCTAAAACGGGAGAAGATTTTTTAGGGATTGCATTTAAAAAAGCTAAAAAAGGAGCAATTATTCACCTCTACGCTTTTTTAGAAGAAAAAGATATTTCTGCTCAGGCCAGGAAAATAACTGCTATTTGCAAAGAGCTTAAGCATCCAGTTAAAGTATTAAGAAAGGTTAAATGCGGGCAATTTTCTCCCGGTACATTTAGGGTTTGTTTTGATTTAAAAACAATTTAAACAAATAATTTAATCAAAAATCAGGGTGATAAAATTAGTTGATTATCAAATAAAAAAGTAAATAAAAAATAAACAAAAACCAAATAAAAAACAAGAAAAAAATTTTATTCTTCAGTTTCTTCTTCGCTATCACTATCAGAATCTTCGTCTTCGTCTTCACTAGCTTTTCCTTTAGGAGAAGCTTCTTCTGCGATAAGCTGAACATTATCTGCTTTTAATCCTCGGTCTCCTTCAACTGCGTCAAAGGACACACGACTATTTTCCTGTAAAGATACGCCTTCTCTTAAAGCTGTGGAATGAACGAAATAATCTTTTCCGTCATCTCCTTGGATAAATCCAAATCCTTTTCCTCTATTAAAAAACTTTACTTTTCCTTCCATTTTTTCCTCCAATAGCAATATTAAAAGGATAAAATCCTTCAAATATCACTTACTTTATAGTTGTTTTTAGCTAAAACATCAGCCCTTTTATAAACTTTTTCTAGATTTATTGCTTAAATTATCTATAGGTATTAAGTTAAGTCTGGGCTGGCAGGGTCAAATGTGCCTGCCGAGCTGTGCTATTCGTAAGACTTAAGTTAAGTTGCCAAACCCCCGCCTGACTGGAAACGATAAATGAGCCATGAACTGAGCCGGGTTTGGACGAGGCAGGCGACCGCCAAGCTCAGACTTAATATCCGTAATTCCCCCAAATGTTTATAAGTAAAATAGCCAATTAAGGCCGTAAGAGACTTTGAAGAGTGAACAACGCGATGATTAGGTGAACACCATTCCCGTAATGGGATACGGAAGTAACTGATGAGCGTTCACAAATCTTAACCAAATGCTGTCCAAATCAGAAAAATCGTTAAATACTACTCGTTCTAATTTAAAACCATCATCTTCAAAATTCTAAAAACAGCAAATTTACCCAAAAAACCCTTCTGAACCGCTATTCTCTTCAGTTTTTATTTTATCAATTGCAAGCAAAAAGTCACTGCGGGTAACGTGTTCTCGATCTTCCCTAATCGCAAAATAGCCTGCTTCCGTACAGACTGCCCGAATATCTGCACCGCTAAAATTTTCCATAGATTTAGCTAACTCTTTCAGTTTTACTTTTTGCAGGTTCATTTTAATAGTGTGTACTTTTAATATCTCTAAGCGCCCTTCCTCATCCGGCAGACCCACTTCTATTAATCGGTCTAATCTTCCCGGGCGGATAATGGCATCATCTAGCATATCGATTCGATTAGTTGCACCAATTATTTTTACATTTCCTAAATGTTTAAACCCATCTAATTCAGCCAATAATTGCATAAAAGTTCGGCTTACTTCTCTTTCTCCGGAAGTTCCCGTTTCCATTCTTTTGGCAGCTAAAGCATCAATTTCATCAATAAAAACGATGGCCGGAGCTTTTCTTTTAGCTAAAGTAAAGATGTCTTTGACTAATTTTGCTCCTTCTCCGATAAATTTCTGTACTAATTCTGAACCAACCACTTCAATAAAAGTAGCATTAGTACTGTTGGCAGCAGCTTTGGCCAATAAAGTTTTTCCCGTTCCCGGTGGGCCATATAACAGAATTCCTTTTGGCGGGCTAATGCCTACTTTTTCAAACAATTCCGGTTTTTTTAGGGGAAGCTCAATAACCTCTTTTACTTCTTGAATAACTTTTTGCAATCCGCCCACCGATTTCCAGTTTTCAGTCGGTTTTCCCACAATTACATATTTTTCAACATCAAAATTCTCGTTTACACCTATTTTATCAACAACATTTAATGACTTTTGATCAACGAGAACAGCATCTCCGCTTTTAAGATCCTGAATAGTTTCAGAGATATAACTATAAAATTTGTTGCCATTAGGCAGCTTAATGATAGATTTGTCTCCGTGAACGCTTACCACTTCTGATACCAGCAAAGCCGGTTTTTTAATATTATTCAATTCATTACTGACGCTATTAAACAATTCTTTCAATACTGCACTTTCTTCTTCTAATCGGGTAACGGCGCGATTAATCATTTTATTTTCTTCTTCTAATTTTTCGATAGCCTTAACTAAAACTTTATTCTCTTCTTCAAAATCTGAGCCCCGAATAGATTCAGAATAAATAATCTTATTATTTTCATCAGTTTTTTCCATATTTTCCAAAGAGGGCTATTTATTTTTAAATGTTTATGTAATTCTGGTGAAAACGTTCCTGCAACTTTTTTGCTTTTTTCTAGTTTGTATAGCTGTTGTCGCTTTTTTATTTTTTCCCGTCGACAAAAATTAAATCTGTTTTTAAGCTATTTTTATTATTTTTATTTTTATTATCCTCAAATTTTTTTAATAAAATTTAAAAAATAATTTTTAGTTTTAGAAATGTTTAAAAAGGAAATTGTCTTTCTCTTCTTTAACACAAACTAAAGAGGTGTTATGATGGCTAAGAGAAAAGTAGTTAAGCGAAAAGTAGTCAAGAGAAAAGCTACTAAAAGAAAAACAGTTAAGAAAAAAGCTGTTAAAAGAAAGAGAGTAGCTAAGAAAAAAACTGCTAAGAAGAAGAAAGCAGGGAAGAAAAAGAGGAGATAAGCTTTTCTTTTTTTTCTTTTTTCTTCAATTTTAACATTTATTTGTTCTTAAAAATAAAAATATAAACCAAAACCTTATAAATACCTTTTTTTTAATTTAATCTTATGGAAAGAGGGATAGCTTTATTATCAGGAGGAATAGATTCTCCGGTAGCAATTCATCTGATGACTAACCGCCTAGAAATTATTGCGGTTCATTTTCATCAGCAGCCCTTAACGGGAGAGAAAGAGATTGAGAAAGTAAAAGAATTAGTAAAATTATTAAAGCTTAAGAAAGCTTATTTGGTTCCTTTTGTGAATGTGTTCAAGGCTTTAACGGAGAAATGCACGCATAAAAACTATTTCATTCTGTCAAAAATTGCCATGTTCAAAGCTGCAGAGTTAATTGCTGCCAAAGAGGAAGCAAAATTTCTGATTACCGGGGAAAATCTGGGGCAGGTATCCAGCCAGACTTTAAGCAATCTTACGGCCATCACTAAAAATTTGTCTTTAGACATTTTACGTCCGGTGCTTACTTATGATAAAGAAGAGATCATTAAAGTAGCCAGAGAGATTGGCACTTATGAAATTTCTAAAGGCCCAGAGATGTGCTGTTTATTAGGGCCAAAGCATCCGGCAACTAAGTCTGATCCAGAAGAAATAAAGAAAGAATTGGAACAATTAGATTTGCAGGAATTAATGGAAGAAAGTTTAAATAAAGCTGAGATTTTTGTGAATTAAAAAATCAAAACAATTAAATATTGATATAATTAAAATCTCTGTTGAAACGGGTTCTTTGCTTGTTTTGCGATAATTTATGGAGTTGATGCGGTATGTCAATTAAGAAAGAAAATAAAGTAAAGAAAGGAAGTAAAATAAAAGTTGATTACGTAGGTATTTTGGAAGATGGAACGGTTTTTGATGCTTCTCAAAAACACAGTAAGCTTTTAGAATTCGAAGCCGGTTCTGGACAAGTTATAAAAGGTTTTGATGATGCAGTGATAGGAATGAAAGTAGATGAAGAAAAAGAGATAACTTTGCAGCCAGAAGAAGCTTATGGTTCGGCAAAGCCGGAATTAAAAAAAGATGTTCCTCGAGATCAGCTTCCTAAAGATCAGGAACCTAAAGCAGGAATGATTTTATTAATCGGGTTGCCTAACGGACAGCAATTGCCCGCGCGAATTGTAGCGGTAACCACAGAAAATGTAACGCTGGATTTAAACCATCCTTTAGCTGGAAAAGTGCTGAAATTTAAGATAACTGTAAAAGAAATTGCAGCATAATTTTAATTATTTTTAAATTATTATTAATTCTTTTTATTATTAATTATTTTCTTTCAAAATCATCTTCATATCTTACAATATCTTTTTCATCAAAATAACCGAAAGATATTTCTAATACTCTGCCGCCATTTTTAGAAGACAGCCGATGCTTGGTTTCTCTTGGGATGTAACCTTTTTCTCCAGCCATCAGGGTTTTTCTAGTTTCGCCTATTTCTGTAATTATGCCGTCATCCAAAGCTATCCATAATTCTTCCCGGTTTTTATGTAACTGCAAGGATAATCGGTTTTCTGCGGCTACGGTAATTATTTTAACTGTAGATAATTCATTTAAAGTAAATTGTTCAAATTCCCCCCATGGTCGTTGATCTAAAATAAATTTGTTAACTTGTTCTATTTCTTTTAATTTATTTAAAGTATCAGTGGGATTTCTTACTGTAATACAATCTACAATTTTAGTTGCTGGAAAATCATTTCCCCCCGGACAGATTTTATCTCCAAAGAAAAGTACTTCCTTCAATAAAAAATGATTCTGTTTAGCAAATTTTTGAATGCCCCATTCTTTATCTAAGCCCTTTCTGGTAACATCAACAGAAGTAGTTCCGCCAATTTTAAAATCATATTTATTTTCCCCTAAGATCTGTTTAAGAAATTCAATCCAAACTTGTCTTTTTTTACCGTCTGGGTCGTAAGCAGCCTTTAAGGCCGAAGGAGCTTTTCTTCCAATAGCCGAAAGGGTTATTTGAGAATCCCGGTCTTGGATTTGGTCTTCTTTTGTAGTCAAGGAGAGGATATTGTATGTTTTAGTTAATATTTCAATTGCTCTTGTTATTTCTCTTTTTTCTTCATCAGTAAAAGAGAAATTGTAGATATTCTGGGGACAATCTTGTTCCACAACGGTATAATTTGTTCCTGTTGTTGCTAAAATATGGTGTTTTTCCTTAAGCCGAGAAGAAATCATTTTCATCAAATCTTCCTGTTTGGTTCCGCTAATAAAAGCAAATTCAAATCCCTGTTGGATCATTTTAGAAATTTGTTCAGTCATTTCTACTGAAATCTGCTGGCAGCTTTCACAAATAGTGTCATCAACGTCGGCAATAATCACTTTTTTTTCTTTAAAATTAATTTCTGGTTTAAAATTAGAATTAGCAAGATTATATAATTCCAATCGGTCGGTAGGAAACCATTGTCCGTCATGAATAAATGCAGAAATTTCTTCTTTTGGAGCAATTTTTTCAAAGCAATCTTTTTCAATAGAAGATTTTCCTTCCGGAAGAATTTCCAAACATTTTGGTTCTATAATGAAAGCTCCCGCATTAATTAAATTAGTAGGTGCTTCATCTCTAGCGGGTTTTTCTGCAAAAGAAATTATTTTATTATTTTTTAATTCAGCTACGCCAAAATTTTCGGTATCTTCCCGCCGAGTTAAAGCCATGATTATGGGTGTGTTGTTTTGGCCATATTCTTCTGCCATTTTGCGATAATCAAGATCCATTAAATTATCTCCCCAAGCCAGAAAAAAAGGTTTGGTAAGGTCTTTAGCGGCTAACCTAATTGCTCCGCCCGTGCCTAACGGCTCTGGTTCAATTATATATTTAATTTTAACTCCCAAGTTCTCGCCATTGCCAAAATATTCCTGGATTTGTTCAGCTTTATAGCCAAGAGATAGGATGATATTATTTACTCCATACTTCTTAAAATTCCGAATGGCATGTTCAAGCAGGGGTTTTCCATGAACTGGTAACAGTGGTTTAGGGGTATGTTCAGTTAAAGACTTTAATCTTGTACCTAAGCCGCCGGCAACGATAATTGCGGTATCGGGAATATTTTTTGTAGGGGTGGTTTGCATTTGATTACTAATTAGTTTGTTGTTTTTAAAGGGTTATGAAATTAAAATCGCAGAAACCACACCGAAAACAGCGTTTTCTGGGGTTTTAAAATTTATTTCATAAATTTTAGAAACCTTTATAAATCAGCGCTTTAATTAAAGTTCTTGGACGGTCAAAGGGGCGCGATTCCACCTGATCCCATTTCGAACTCAGAAGTTAAGCGCGCTTCCGTATTGGTCTGTACTGCACTGCGCGGGAAACCCAGTAAGCTGTCCAACTTTCTTTTAAATTTAATTAAACCATTTTTTCAGTGACTAAGCGAGTGTAAACGAGCGCAGTCGCTCCGCCTCTCAGATGGCGTGGCATCTGCCAGTAAGCTGTCCAACTTTTCATTTTATACCCTTTAGGTTTCTTTTTTAATAAAGTTTTTATATAACCTCGGGTTTTGTTTTGTAGTATGAATTTAAAACAGTTGCTGAGAAATGAAGAGTATTCTTTAGAAGTAAAGTCTTTAATTTCAACTGATGGAGATGGCTTTTCTGTTGATTGGAAGAAATATGCCGAGTTCCGAAAAAAAGAAAGATTAGATAATTCTGCTACAAGTTTGTTAATTGAGTTGGGAGTATTATCAGGAACTTCAAGAGGAAATTATGGGCTTATTGGTTCAGGCATAGAGTTGAATCCGCGTTATTCTTGTATTTGTACAGAATATTTTACCAAGAAAGAAGATGCAATTAAGTTTAAAGCAGCGGAATGTTCTGGTGCGCTTTATCCGGTTAATATAGTGCAATATTTGGACTAGGTAATTTTATTTAACTATTCCGTGAATTATAAAACTATTCTTCCATAACTAATTTAAATGGTTTTCTTTTATTTTTAGCTATGAAAGCCTTAATTTTAGACAACTATTTTCAACAAGATTTAAATAGAGACCTCACCAAAAATTTCTATTCTAATTTTTCAGTACATAAGGTTATGATGAAAAATAAAATAGAAAATGAAAATATTAGTAAGGATAACCCTAACAATTTTGCTTCTAGTTGCCGGTTCCCAAAGAATGTTCATCAAGTTATTTTGGGAAGTTTATTGGGAGATATGCATTGTAGAAGAGAATGTTTAAATTCAAATATTCAAGAAACCCATTCAATAAGTCAGCAAGATTATCTTAAATGGAAGTATTTGATCCTAAAGGACCATTTTGATTTAAGCTTATATTTGTATAACAATCCTATCTGTAAAGCAAAAAATAAAATTTATTTCAGAAAATCAGAGATCAGATTGAGGAGTAAAGTTTCTGATAAATTAAACATTTACTGGAATCTTTTTTATAAGACAGGTAAAAAAACAGTAACAATAAGAGTATTAAACCAGTTGGATACACTTGGACTAGCAGTGTGGTATTGTGATGACGGCCATTATGATCCTCAAAATAGGGCCGTTGAGATCCACACAGAAGGGTTCTCAATCGAAGAAAACAAACTTATTAAAAATTTCTTTTTTAAAAGATGGGATTTAATTGTTAATTTTAAGAAGGCTCCCTCAAGGAAAAGTTTTTTGTTAAGATTTCCTGTCAAAGACTCAGAAAATTTTTTGAATTTGGTAAAAGAACATATTTTTCAAATGCCCCAATGTATGTGGTATAAATTAGGCCCGTTTTGGGAAGAAAATTCTATAGTTATAACTCAGGCAAGATTAGCTAAGGCAATAAGAACTAAGAAGTACCAAAGTAAAGAAGACATTAAGATTAGAAGGAATGTAAAAGCAAAAGAATTCTATCGCGTAAATAAAGAAAGAATTTTACGGGGAAGAATTGAATATCGAAAAACAGATAGGTATAAAAATTACGTGAAAAGTTATAATCAAAAGGAAGAAGTTAAGGAGAAAAGAAGAGAAAGAGAGAGAATATACAGACGGAGTTTAGATTACAAGAAAAAATTTCAATTATACCAAAGAGAATATAGAAAGAGACCTTATGTTAAGAAAAAGATTAAAGAATACAACCAAAAAGTAAGAGAACAGCTAGAAAGAGGTGATAAAAATTAGAGCCTTAATACTTGCGGCGGGTTACGCAACCAGACTTTATCCTTTGACATTAAATAAACCAAAGCCTTTACTAAAAGTTGGCGGTAAACCCATTATTGAGCATCTTCTTCAGAAAATTGAAAAGATTAAAGAGATTGATACTGTTTATGTAGTTACCAACAATCGCTTTTATTCGCATTTTAAAACCTGGGCAGAAAGCGTAACCAGCATCAAGCAAATAGAAATAATCAACGATGGGACTACTAGCAATGAAGACCGCTTAGGTTCTATTGGCGACCTGTATTTTACTTTAAAACAGGAAAAAATTGCTGAAGACCTATTAGTTATTGCGGGAGATAATTTATTTGGTTTTTCCTTACAGAAATTTATTGATTTTTTTCAAGAAAAGAATTCTTCCCTGGTTGCCTTTCGGGATTTAGGCAGTATTGAAAAAGTAAGAAAGAGATACGGGGTAGGTATTTTAAACGGAAGCAGAGTAATTGATTTTGAAGAAAAACCGGCAGAGCCAAAAAGCAGTTTAGCGGCAACGGCCTGTTATATTTTTAGCCGATCAGATTTAACCCGAGTTAAAGAATTAGTTGAAGCCGGAAATGCGGATGCGCCCGGTAATTTAATAAAATATTTGGCTCAAAAAACAGTAGTGCATGGATTTGTATTCGACGATTACTGGTATGATATTGGGAGTTTTGAAGCTTTAACCGAAGCAGAAAAACAATTTGCAGCAAATAATTCCTAAAAATAATTTAACAAATAAAATTATATAATTAAATCAATTAAAACAAATTAAAGATTAACATGAAAATTAGTGTTTTTGGAACGGGATATGTGGGTTTAGTTACTGGCGCTTGTTTAGCTAATTTAGGCCATAATGTTCTATGTGTTGATATAGATGCAAATAGAATTTCGTCGTTAAAAGAAGGCAAGATTCCTTTCTATGAACCAGATTTACCGGAGTTAGTTTTTAGAAATAAAGAGAAAGGTAGATTAAATTTTACTACCGATGCTCAGGAAGCAGTAACTTTTGCCGAAGTGGTTTTTAATTGTGTTGGAACCCCCAGCTTAGCCGATGGTTCTGCCGATTTGCAGTATGTATATGCAGTTGCGGAAACGGTGGGAAAATTTGCCAATAAATATCTTTTGTTAGTCAATAAGAGCACCGTACCTCCAGGAACAGCTAAAAAATGTGATTCTTTAATCAAATCAATTAATCCTGCTTCTAAAGTAGAAGTTGTTTCCAATCCCGAATTCTTAAGAGAAGGAACGGCAGTCCGAGCATTTAATTATCCTGATAAAATTGTGGTCGGTGCAAATTCAGAACCAGCTTTTCAAATCATAAAGAAAGTTTATTCTGGAAGGTTAAGAACTTATTTACCTTTGGTAGAAACGGATTGGGAAACGGCAGAATTAATTAAATACGCCAATAACACTTGTTTAGCTACAAAAATTTCATTCATCAATGAAATTGCTAATATTTGTGATAAAGTTGGTGCTGATGTAAAAGTTGTGGCCATGGCTTTAGGTATGGATTACCGAATTTCACCCAGATTCTTAAATCCAGGAGTAGGGTATGGGGGAAGTTGTTTTCCCAAGGATGTTAAAGCTATTGTTCATACTGCTAAGCAGCATAATTATCAAGCAAAGTTGTTTGAAGAAGTAATTTCTTTAAATGAACGGCAGAAAGATGTAATTATAGATAAAATGGAAACAGTTTTTAATAGTTTAAGTAGCGTTCCTATTTTAAATAATTTGAATAACCTAAATAATTTAAATAATTTAAAACAAAGTAATTTGGCTGGAAAGACTTTTGGGGTTTTAGGATTAGCATTTAAACCCAAAACAGACGACATGCGGGAAGCACCGGCCATTTATATCATCAACGAATTATTAAAACGAGGCGCTAAAATTCAAGCTTTTGATCCTAAAGCCTTAAATGAAGCTAAAAAGATTTTCGGTGAAAGAATTATTTATTGTAGTTCTCCAGAAGAAGTAGCTTTAGGAAGCAGCGCTTTAGTAATTCTTACTGAATGGGATGAATTTAGAAGTTTGGATTTAAATGAATTAAAAAAAACAATGGTCGACAATAAAATATTTGATGGAAGAAATATCTATGAACCTGAAATTGTTAAAGAAGAAGGGTTTGATTATTATGGAATTGGAAGAAGATGAATAAAACAGATATAGAAATATCAATTGTAATTATTTTTGATAAGTTTAGGGAAGAAAAATTAAATCGGCTATTAGTTTCTTTAAAACCACAATTAGGTTTATTTAATACCAAGGTCGTGTTGATTCACGAATCCAATAACCCCATTAATTTACCAAAATTGCCTCTTAAAGTTAATTATTTTAATGTTCCAGAACACCAAGGGATTCCTTTTAACCGAAATCAAGGAATTAAATTATCTCAAGGGAACATCATTGTTTTTATTGACGATGACTGCTGGGTGCACCCAGATTGGTTAGCTTCTTTGATCAAACCTCTTGAAGATGAAAATATTTTGGTAACTACCAGCGGAACTAAAATCCCTGCTTCCAATTTGATGGGAGATTGCATTGCCGCATTAGGCTTTCCGGGGGGCGGAAGTTTAGGTTTTGATAAAGTTTGGAAGGTTTCTGAAGATAGTTTTACCAATCATTTAGCCGTTGGAAATTGTGCTATGCGTAAAAGCATTTTTGAAAAAGTGGGTTTTTTTGATGAATCTATGAAATCCGGTGCCGAAGATGCAGAATTTTCTTTTAGGATGGAAAAAGCAGGCATGTCGATAAAATACGTTCCGCAAGCATATGTGTTTCATGAAGCCAGAACTACTTTTTCCTCATTTGTAAATTGGCAGTTAAGAAGAGGAAAAGCAAATTACCAATTTAAACAGAAAGTGGGTGCGGTAAATAATTTTATTAAATTAAGATTATGGTCAGCAAAAAATATTTTAGCTGAGAATAGGTTTAATTGGCGGCTGCCTTTAATTCTTTCTTTTTTGGGGGCGAGTTTTGTGCTGCAACAGGCGGGGTATTTGATGGAGAAAAAAGTATGGCAGAATCAGAAGTAGAACAGAATATAATTATTAGTGTAGTTATACCTTCGTATAACGAAGAGAGGCATATTGAACGATGTTTGCATTCAGTACTTGCACAGAAAATTGCGGAGAAATACGAAGTTATCGTAGTAGATAGTTCGCAGGATAAAACGGTTGAAATTATACAAGCAAACTTTCCAAATGTTCGATTGATTCGTCGAGCGGAGCAAACATATCCCGGAGAAGCGAGAAATATCGGGGTTATGAATGCTCGAGGGAGGATTATAGCCTTTTTAGATGGGCATTGTGTTGCCGATGTATATTGGTTGCGAAATGCGTTGAGAGCGATGAAAGAGCATGACTGTTTTATTGTTGGGGGAGCGTTGCGAAATAATAATTCAAGGAAGTTGGTGGGTGTGGCGGATTTTATTTTAGCATTTAATGAGTTTGCTGAAGGGATGCCGTCAAGAATGGTTGATTTTATGCCGACATGCAATTTGGTTTGTACAAAAGAAGCGTTTGAAGAAGTAGGGGGATTTGATGTGAATTTACGCGCAGGGGAAGATACTATGTTTTGTTACGTTGCAGGCAAGAAGGGGTATAGCTTGTATTTTGATGCTCAAGTGCTCGTTACACGGACAAATAGGGATAGTTGTGGTGCCTTTTTACGCCACCATTATACGTTTGGAAAATATTCTGCGCAGGTACGTAAAAAAGTGAAGCTGCCCGGGCATATTTTTGCAAGATATCCTTTATTATCTTTAGGGGTTCCTCTTGTAAGGTTGTTAAGAATTTCTTCAAGGATAATTCGATGGAACCGATTTATGCTTCCAGAATTTCTTTTATCCTTTCCATTAACTTTTTTAGGGATAATGGTCTGGAGTTGGGGATTTGTGGTCGGGTCGGTTAGGAAATAATTTCTGCAACAATTATTAAGGTTAAGTGCTAAAAAAGATCTTTGTGCATAACATTTATATATCTATATTTTTCTTGATAAAATAAAAATAAGCATTGTATTTAACTGTTAGAGGTAATTAAAATGATTGATTATGGTATTAAATTAGATTCTCTTGAGGAAGCTATTAAGGATATAACTGCGGGGCGTTTTGTCGTAATCTTAGATCATCCAAGTAGGGAGGGAGAAGGGGATTTTGTTGCGGCAGCAGCAAAGGTAACTCCAGCAATGATTAATTTTATGACTAAATACGCCAGAGGCGCGTTTATTGCTACTTTTATTACTGAAGACATAGCTAACCTATATAATTTACCTCCGCAAATTCCCATTAATTTTAATGAAGAAAGTAGTAGGACTAATTTTCGTTTAACTGCGGATACAAGATATGGTAAATCTGGTTGTTCTGCAGCTGAAAGAGCTCAAACAGCAAATATTTTGGGAGGGCAGTTTATTCCGTATGAAAGTAAACCCGCTTTAAGATATTCTAATGAAAATGATTTAAATGGAATCGTTAGACCTTCAACATCACACGATTTAGTTAGGCCAGGTCATATTGTTCCAATAGTAGCTAATTCGGGCGGTTTATACGTAAGACAAGGACATACTGAATCTGGAGTTGAATTAATTAAATTAGCAGGTATTTCTCCTCCAGCGGCAGTAGATATGGAAATTTTAAGTCCCGATGGAACCATGGCTAAGCCGAAGTATATTCGTCGTCTTGCAGATAAGCACAATATTAACGTAATCAGTATCGGTCAATTGTGTGAGCATTTAGGGATTTCTGTAAAAGTTAAGTAAAATTTCTAAACTAATTAATCTTTTATTGTTTTTAATTGAGACTGTTTTATTTTTTTATAGATTTGTTGAGCTTTTTTTAAATCTTCAGGATAATCTATCTCTATTCTAGGAATATTTTCAGAATAAATCGGTTTAAGATGGTATCCTTTTTGTTGCATCAACAAAAGAATTTCTGCAAGATATTGGCTGTTTTTAGTTTGCAAGGATTTTTCGATTTCAGTAAATAAAGTTTTTGAAGATTTTTTTGAAAATAAAGTTATTCCTGTATATTCGCCATTAGCTAAATTACAAGGGATGTTTTTACTCATGTTAATTATTTTATACCCATTAATGACCACTTTCATGTCTTCATCATCACACTGCTTTAATTCGATTAAAACTTTAATATCCCCTTCTACTTTTAAAATTTTTTTTAAAATATCTGGATGAATTAGTGAATCTCCTGTAATAAATAAAAATTCTGAATCAATTAAATATTCTTTAGCAAGAATAATAGAACCAAGAATACTAGTTTCTGCGTAGTTCTGGTTATAAATATAATAAGCCAGGCCACCTAATTCTTCTTTAATCTTTTCACTATAATAACCCGTGATAATATAAATTTCATTAATACCCTGTTTTTTAAGGGTTTCAACAGTATGTCGTAATAAAGGCTTACCCCCAATCTGAAGAAGACATTTATTTGTGTTCTTAGTAAACTCTTTTAATCTGGTTCCTTTACCAGCAGCAGCAATAAGGGCTTTCATAATTTAAATATTTTTAGTCGGGTTAAAAATGTTATGGAAGTGATAGATACACAATCTATTTAAATTAAATATAACTGGTTGTTCTAAATGGTAAGCGAATCAATGCCAGAATTACGTGAAAAATGCAGTAAAAATTATTATGATCCTTATGTACAGAAACTCCATTATACTTTGTTATATTTTACTCAATTTCTCCTAAAAACCAACATCACTCCAAATCAGATAACCATTTTCTGGCTTTTTCTTCAATTTGGTGCATCTTTATTAATGTTGTACGGGACCTATTGGTTTAATGTTTTAGGCATAGTCCTGTATACAATTGCTGGTTTCTTAGATGCAATTGATGGTCAGATTGCCAGAATCAAGAAAAAATCTACCTATAAAGGTATCTTCTTAGAATGGCTGGGGGTTTGTTTTGGCAGCCCAATTTTATTTATTTTTTTTTCAATTGGCGTTTCTGTTGCTTATAATAATTTACTCTACATGGTTCTTGGGGTAATATCTGCTCTAGCTCTTTTACTTAGTAAATTAGCAGTCATTAATCCCCAGGATTATAAACCAGAATTCCGTGAGAAGCTTCTTTCTTTAAAAAAGAATTTGTCGATGAGGAATAAAAATAAACGATTTGCTTGGGTTTACCTTTTAACCCGAAGAAGCAACCCATTTAATCTTTTATTTATTGGAATAATTCTTAATTTTCCCAGAGAAACTTTGATTCTTTATACAGTTTTATACGTGTTGGAATTATTAAGAAGGCTTTATACCCAATTAAGAACTTTGCATAGATTAGATAAAGAATTGTTAAAAGAAGAGCGGAAAATAAATAAAGAACACCTACAGTAAACGAAGAATAGAATCAGTCTCTAAAATCATAAAACAACTTATAAATATTATAATTTTTTTAACAATTCTAAGCCTTCTTTTGTAATCGTAATTTCAATATAAGGTCTTTTATTTTGATAATGTTTTTCATATTTCTCTTTTTTAATAGCATTAAAAAGAAGCAAATCCTCAACGTGGTTTCTCACACTTTGCCAATTGGTGCCCGTTTTTCGCTCTAAATCGCCAAGAGAATGAGACCTACCATCTTTCAATATTTCTAAAATAGCTTTTCTTACGTCTTTAGATGTTCTTTTATGCATACCACAATAATGTTGTATAATTCCGTAATTAGTTCTCACTTCTAGAGTATATAATTAGTTTTTAAAG
>CAZKNU010000016.1:0-20888 GCA_964554235.1 uncultured Methanosarcinales archaeon
ACATATGGGGGATAATTCCTCTTTTTATAAATCACTCACTTTTCGAATTGTGCCCGACCATGCAAAAACTTATAAAGTTCTGCTGAATGGAAGCGCTTTATGGCTTATCTTGCTGAAATCCTTGCCTGTCAGCGCATAAAAAGCCCGGTAGCAATGTACGTTGACACGATTGCGCATGGCGAATATGAATATCTTGGCCGGGAGCTCGCGGAATCTATCGCCAGGTCCCTGCAAAAAGAACACCGGGCCTATCTTGCTACGTCAGCAGGATTCTCCGGAACAAAAATAATCTATGCCGTTGAGGCGCCCGACAAAGCTTTAAAAGCGCATGAGGAATGGCACCAGCACCTGGAAGCGCAATCCTTAACTTCTCCCGCAGGGGATTTTATTGAAGAAGCTACCGCGACGGTTGTAGAGGCCGTCATCGGAGGATACGGAGACCGGTATTCTGAATTAAGCAGCAGCTTCATTCAGACCCAACTTTTGGTGCAAAAAAACAGCGGGGACGAACTGGAGAAAATACTGAGCGCGTTTCCAAAAAACATTATTTGGCAGTGGAATGAGAAAGTTATGCCTGGCTCCTGTCCCTGGCTGGGCTACATAGAAGATGCCAAATATCTCCTGCTTTATGGCCTGTGTTTTGACATCTGCGCCTTGCGCGGCTTAAGGGCGGCAAAGAAAATTTATAAGACGGCAATGAAAAAGACAAAGAGAAAGGGGATAAAAGCAGGGCTGGAACATCTGAAAGAGCATGCTTCAGAAAAGATTGCAAAGATGTACAATTTCCAGCTCGATATTGGAGAATATTTTCCAAGTTACGAGCAGCTTATGCATTCCGTTTTCTTTGACGGAAAACTGGAGATAGAAGTTTATGGCGCTTACCAGACCTGGCTTGAGCCCGTTGAGCGCGAGATAAGAAAAAGAGGGTTAAAGTCATGAACCTAATTACTATACTCTCATAATACTTATAAATGTTTTATATTTTTAGTTTAGAATAATATTTTGGAGGCAAATAAAAAATGAAAAATAATTTAATATCTCTTTTAAGCGGGGCAGTTTTGCTGGGTAGTTCTGGTTGTTGCGGTTCTCTTCCTCAAGTAGAAGAAGGAAAAGTACAAAGTGTTCCTCAAGAAGAAAGGAAAGAACAAAAACCCGATTACTGTGAAACGGTTGAGTTAAAGGATGGGAAATACAAAGGTGTAATTGTTAATGGCAAAGAAGTGGAATATGAAGTTGAAAGAAATGGTGAACGCTGTTATCTTTGGATTGGGACTTCTAATACAGACCTGGTTAGTGACTGGGACTGCAATAATACTGTTGACGGTGTTTTTGGATCAATTTACCATTCCCGCAAACAACTTGAACAGCTTGGCTATGCTAAGCAATTTGATGGTTTGCTTGCCGAGGCGCAAAAAATAGTATGTCTAAAAAACAAGATACCTGAAAGTGGTGGCCTGGGGGGGCTGGACGATTTAATTAACCCCTATCTCTGAGGTTATTTTTTATTTTTTGGAATGGAATTTTTAACATGAAAAATTTACTTTCCTTGGGAATTTTAGCCGCCAGTTTAGCTGGCTGCGGATATTTTGATTATACCGTTGAACCAGTAAAAAGAGTCGAGCCTAAAAACGAATTAACCGATAACGATTTCTGTGAGAAAGTAGAATTAGTTGATGGGATATATTTGGGCCGGATTAATAGCATCCCTTATGTTTACCACGTTGATAAGCCAAAAAATAGGTGCGTGCTTATTGACGAGTCTAAAGGTTTAGAAGTTCTTTTTGACAACGGCTGTGATAATAAAGTTGATTTTGTCGGCCGGGGCGCCACTTTATATAAACGCCAGGATTTTGGGGCATTTGCGGCAGATTTTGATGCTTTCTTGGAATTAGGGCAGAGGTTAGCGTGCTTGAAGAATAAGATTTAGGAGAAAAATTTAATTATTTTTTTTCTAAGCGGAAAAATTATCACCGTAAGAATAATTACACCTAATAATGAAGGCAGTGCCCAGTATTCCTGGTCTTTTCCTGCTCCTAAAATCATAAAAACAGCTTGGTCAATAATTAACCCTGCCCCTATGCCTAACAGCAACAGCTTTGGGGCTGTTTTTTGTTTTGTGATTAGAAAACCAACCGCAGTTAAAATTACTCCAAACCAAAAATGATGAATAACAAAATCCGAAATAGTTATGTCTACTTCTGGTTTAATTATTATAGAAATCCGGGTGGTTAGAATAGTAATAAGAATTAATAAGTAAAACTAATTTTCTTTTTCCATATTTATTTGTAATTATGTTGTATTTAAATCTGTTTCCAAAATATTTAAATAGGTTTAAAACATCTTAAAAAACAGATGAAAAAAAGGGGAAAAAAAAGAAGAGGAAGATTAAGCACAAAGAAAAAGATTGTTGCGGTTTATTTAATTCTAGGTTTTTTCTTAATTGGGCTGGTTATTTTTGCGGGGATTAAGCCTTTTTTGATTAATCTGCTTGGCGCAGTCGCCACGGAGCTAAAGAGTACGGACTTGAGCAGTTATCCGGAGATGTTTGTTTCCAAGGGAAAGTTTAACGGATACCTAGTGGTTGGAGAAAAGGCCCAAATGATAGATAGTTTGGCCTTAACGGATATTGCTTCCAGTATGAAGATAAAGGTTGCAGCAGCCACGAATAATTCTCTCTCTGGAGACTTCTGGAAAGTTGGCAATAGTGCTAAATTGGAAATGGCCAATAGCGATGCTTCTACGGGATCTATTCAAGGCGAAAATTTGCGAGACATTTTAAATTATATTGGAGCAGAAAAATTGGGAGCTTTAGCTGACGGCATCTATAAGACCGGAGAAAGCAGGCACCCCTTCAAACAATACTTATATTTTGATGTAAGCAATACGGGAACGAATGAGCTAGTTAAATATGCTGAAAATGATAACGAGACCGCTGATGTATTTTTCTATGTAGGCAGCGGAAATAATATTGGGCAATATAAATTAGAATTTACTCCCAGCGCCAAAAGCAGCATCTATGACGCAACCGGTGCAGCAAGCTCTACTGGAATGGTATTAAAGCAATTTGAAGACACTAAGATTACTCTGCTTGGTGAAAAATTTACAATCGTATTAGCAAGAAGAGCACAGCAAAATAGTATTAAGTTAACCCTAATGGGCGGTGCAGCCAATGGCAGTTTGGTGGAGGGAGAGACACAAACTTATCGGCTTAATGGAGATGACTACACAATTAGTCTAACTTATGTTGATGGTACCTATGCTAAATTTTTGGTAAATGGCGAACTTACCGACACTTTACAAGTTGGGGATGTTTACAAATTAGCTGACGGAAAAGAAATTGGCGTAAGTGAACTCATGTATCAGAGTTATGCCGGTGGCGCCCATAGCGCTGATTTTTTTGTCGGCGCAGATAAAATGATCTTAAGAGACGATGATGTTACGGACACGGAATCAGATAACGAATTAGACGTAGGCGGAAAAACCATTGGCGGTGCAGATGTAATTATAACTGGCACAGATGATAATACTTTTTTTGCCATGAGCACGATTGTAGTAAATATGACTGCCCAAGACGATTATTATCTTGGCGCAAATGATAATTTAAGCAGTGTTATAAAATCTGCCGGAGATGACCCGGAGATTTTGTTTACCAATAATTGGAACATCGTGTTTAAAGGCTTGAGCGAAGCTAAGAGTCACGAAATAAAATTAAATCCTAGTGGCGATAGAAAATACAAATATATCTTTTATGATGGCAATGGAGATAAAGTAGATTTACCTGTATTTTATGCTGTAAACAGTACTTCTATCTCGTTTAGTGAAGAGGCAGCGGAGAATTGTTTAATTTTAAAGAAAGGCGTGCCTATCTATAAAGATGATTATTTTGTGGTAACGGGCGGAGATGCGGGCAGCGGTTCAGCAAAATCTTTTGCTTTACAATATAAAGGAGCAGATAAATCAACTGCCACTAGTCCAAAAATTAAATTTAAGAATTTGGGAAGCGGAACTACACTGGAATATTCCATAGATATCAGTTCTACCGAAGCCGGAAGCGCAGTTTGTGATATAAAAATTGGTGGGTATACTTTTTCAGTAGTGAGTAACCAAGCTGAAACTAATAATGATTTTCAAATATCCGTTTCCGGAACTGAGGATGTAGATGTTGTTGATTATTATGGGGCTCAAGCAGATTTTAGTAATATTCCAACCAGCAATTGTCGTACCGTCAGCATAACTTCTTCAGCAATTACCATCGCAACTGCAGACAGCAGTGATTACGATAGTCAAGCTCCGGCGGAATTAGTTTTAACGGTCGGTGCAACTGCGACTAATAAAGTCACGGTAAGTTCTTTTACAATTGGCGGAGCCAGCAATCCTTTAATTGGAACGGGGGGTGTTGCTTATGGGTACACCAGCATGGGTGGAAAAATCACTTATACTTCTCCCAGCGGTTCGCCTAACTCTTTTACTTATGATTATCCCAAAGAGCAAAGATTGCCTTTATTGTATGTAACCAGCGGAGCAACCAGTTCTGTTAAAAGCGGGGATTTTGCTGCGGTAACGGTTGTTGATGCAACGAAGCTTGACAGCGAGATTGCTAGTGTAGCTGCACAAAACTTAATCGTGGTTGGCGGACCTTGTGTTAATACTGCAGCAGCAGAATTATTAGGCAAGCCCGTAGACTGTACTGACGGGCTTACTCCCGGCAAGGCCAGGATTAAATTATTAAAGAACGGCAATAATTGGGCCATGGTGGTTGCTGGTTACGGCAGTGTTGAGACCCGGCTGGCCGGTGAAGTTCTTGCCCATAGATGGACGGAACTGTCTGGAAGCGAAGTAGAGATTGAAGGAACAGATTATGATGATGCAGTGATTAAGGTGATTAGGTAAAGAATAAAAAATAAAGAAGAAATTTATTATTATTCCGAGTCTTAAAACAACAGAATAATTTATAAGTATAATAATTATTTTCTAGTATAAGAATGGCAGAAAGGCACTTAGTAGTGGATCACTTAAAATTAAGTTATGAAGGGCTGTTTAACGTAGATGAATTATACGGAGTCATCTCTTCTTTCTTCTTTGAACGGGGCTGGGATTGGTTTGAAAAAATCAATGAAGCACATATTTCCTCTTCCGGAAAACAAATCCGCATTGTCTTAGAACCCTGGAAGAACATCAGTGATTTCTATAAATTGGTTATTGCCATTAAATTACATATGCACGACGTTAAGGAAGTAGAAGTGCAAACGGAAGAGAAACCCGTGCGGGTTAGTCAGGGAGTTATCAAGATGACTTTTGATGGGTATGTAGTCAGCGATCGCAAAGGAAAATGGCACAATGAACCGATACATTGGTTCTTAGGGCTTGTTTTAGAAAAATACTTTTTTAAGAATCCTTATCAGAAAGCAGAAATCTGGCTAAAAAATGAAGTGGAAGGATTACACAGCCAGGTAAAAACTTATTTGAACACATTTAAATATACTTATGGCCGATAAAAAAAGCAGTAAATTAAAAATTAAACCAATATAAGATTAAATAAATATAAAAATAAATAAAATATTAAAATGGTTGAAAAAAATTTAGTTGTTAATAATAAAGAATTAATTTATCAAGGTATTTTTAGAGTTGATGATCTCTTTTCAGCCATAAATAAAGCTTTAGTAGAAAAAGGTTACACTAAAAGCGAAAAGAAAAGCGAAGAATTAGTAACCTCTGCCGGAAGAATGTTATTTTTAGAATTGAGGCCGTATAAAGTTATCACAGAATATATCACTTTAATGATTAAAATTAAAATAACTTTAGATAATATTACTGACGTCAAAGAAGAAATTAACGGGCATAAAATAGTTTTCCAGAAAGGAGACATCAAGATTGCTTTTGATTCTTGGTCCTTAACAGATTATCAAAGCCGCTGGGGGTTAACCCCCTGGGCTTACTTTATGAAAGGCATGATTAACAAGTTCCTGTATACTTTCCCCTTGGAAAGCGGCGCGCTTAGAACCTTAGGCAGCGACACGGCTTATGTTTACAGCCAGGCTTTAAAATTATTAAATTCTTATAAAAGCAAGCCAAAAAAAGTTGCTGAAGAAAAAGTCAGGAAAGAAATTGCAGAAGAGATAAAAAGGCAGAGCGAATGAATATTATTGCCTGGCAGCTTTATTGCACACCAAACTCTCTTTTTACTTGTAGTAAAGTTTTATCCGCTTCTTCAAATATTTTTTCAGTTCCAGGTTCAAGTTTAGAATATAATCTCTGAGCGGCAATTGTATCAACATGCCCATCACAATGATAATCTGTATACAATTCGCCGGTTTTACCAAAATACACTTCATCAACGTTATGGACAGAGTCATGTTGGAAAGAAATATAGGGTTGGTGTTGAATTAATTTATATCCATCAAGCTGCTCCACCCTATCTACTTGTTGATCTACTTGTTGACAACCTAAAAGGGCCGTTAATCCAACTGCTGTGCTTATTATTGATGTTTTTACTCTCATTTTAGTTTACCTCCTAAAAATTGTTTACACAGTTACTTTTTTATAAACCTTTTGGAATTAAAGAAGAGATAAGGAAACAAAGCAAATAAGTTTTTATTACTGGCGTTCTAATAATCTTTTCTTTTTTAAAATAATTATTGTTAAAATCAATGCAATAATGATGGCTATTCCAACGAATACTCCTTCAATAATTTTGAGCACGGGGGTTATCTCTATTGCTACTGCTTTCTCTTTGTCAGCTTCTTCTTCCCCAGCTTCAGCCTTTAGGCTGATTTTTTCTTCCGGACTTTCTGCCTTCTTAAGCTGCTCTTTCTTTGCTTCGGGTTCTTCCACCGCCGTCTCTTTGGCATAAGAGCTGACATCAATAGTAAGTTTCCGAATTAATTCCGGGCTGTAAATATTAAGCTCTTTGGCATTGGCATAGTAAGGGACGTAAAGGGCAACTTCTGTTTCGTTTCGTTGGATCATTCCTCCCCCAGTAATTTCTTCGGTTTCCGGATCAAAAACATCGTACAAGGTGGTTAAGGGAATGGCAAAAAAAGTAAAATTTAAGATTTTGTTGTCAAAGGAAACCAGCTCGGCAATGTAGCTTCCTTCCGGGGTTTGCAACTTGGCTGGTGAAGGCTCAACGGCAATTTTTTGGTAGGATAGAGTTCCATTTCGGTAAATTAAATCAATTTGGTAGTAGCGGTTAATTTCAGCAGAAGCGGAAAAGATTAAAAGAAACACTAGGAAGAACATAGTTAACAAAGCGATAATCTTTTTTTTCATTTTATTCAAATCCCTATCATTTCTTTACGGTCTCCATTATAGCTTCGTATTGTTCATTGGCAATATCTCCAAATTCATGCAAGAGGTCTAATTTTTTCTGATATCGGGAATCGTATCTTTTAGGGTCGTATTTTGGATGTCCCGGTGGGGCTATCAATGGAGTAAAATAATCTGGAGAGTGTTTTATTACTGCTTCAGCAAAAGTGGCTCGGTCCTCGTCGTAGTTTGAGCAGCCATATGCGCGAATACAACCCAGTTTTGGTTCGTAGTTCCATTCCTGTTTTTTTTTGCTTAATGCTGTATCATCTAAATAACCGCTATAAACCTTTCCAGCAACTTTTTCCCATTTTCCTCTGTTGGTCTTTTCTGAACTAAGTTCCTGTTGATATTTTTCTACTAAGGCATTCCATTCGGTTATTTCTCCCGGCGTCAACTTATCTAAGTAATTTTCACCATACTTAGCTTTTAAGATTAAGGTGTGTTTTGCGAGTTCTTTAAAAATAGGTCCGTGGTCCATTTCCATTTCTTTCTGTGCTTTAGCATGAATGGCTTCGTGATAAAAAGTAGCATAATTTCCCGCTTGTCCTTGCTCAAAAACCAGGGTTCGAGAATCGGGCAGCATGCAGGCAGACGCGGCAGCTTGGCAGACTTCTTTTACCTTTTCTTCAGGGATAACGTCAACATCATTAATGCTCTCCCTTAAAGAACCGGGAACAAGCAGTAAATTTCTAAGAATAGCACCTAATTCAGTTTTAGCTGTTAAAGTATGGATAAGTTTCTTTATTTCTTCTCCAGTATGCTTATGAAGCACTTTGGTTTGAGTCTCGAGATATTTTTCTGCTAGGCTTTCAGGAACGACAGCAAAGTTTTGATCATCGTCAAAAATAACTACTTGTTGGCCTAACAAACTTTCGCCTTCTTTAACCTTAAATACCAGCATAAATGGCGCGCTCTCTTTTTTTGATTCTTCGATTCCGTCGAACCGGAACTCTCCTTCCACCACCCCTTTTCCCACCGAGAACCCCGCAAGGACAAATCTCTGATATCCATTTATAAAACTCATTCCTCCCGTAGATGGGCTTTTTTGTTCTACTGTTATCAGTGGTACTTTTTGTCCCCCCCGATGTTCAATGGCAACATCCGTATACGATAAAACGTTATTTATATACAGTTCCCCTTGCTCTAAAAAAGGATTTCCTTCGGTAAAGGTAAGGCTGTAACCTTCTTCAACGTATGCGCCCCTTCCAAAAGCCATTTTTCTTCCCTGAGTATTTACGGAAAAGTAAGCGCCTTCGTGCTTTTGGCCATCAAAGTAAATATCTACTCTTTCAGCAAGCGGCTCAATTTCAATGTTGTCAATTATGGTATAGAATCCCCCCTCTTTTTTTCTCTGCACGTAAAAGTTTCCTTTGTCAACATGGATAAACCCTTCTATTTTGTGGACATTATAATAAACTGGATTTCCCTGCTCATCAACTATGCCTGAATCTTTATCTGCAGTGTACTCTAAAGGCCTTGCGGCAAAAATGGTTACGGAATCAGTTTGAGGGATGTCAATTTGTGTTGCATCATCTGGGGGGGTAAATTCAATTCGGCCATCTTCTGTAATTTTAAGGGCCCCTTTTTGATAATGCTCTCCGCTTAAAGTTACTTGTCCTTTCTCGCCGTAAGTTGCGGAAAGAACGCCATTCTTGAGCTGCGCCCCTTTTCCCAGCTTTACTTCAACATCATACTTTTCTTTAATGGCTTTCTCGGCTTCTTCTTTATTTACATCTGCAGTTAAATCTTCAATTTTATCAAAGTTAACGGAAATTTGTTCTGCGGTCATTGCTTTCCGCTGCTTGGCGTTTAATTTGGAATAATCCAACTGGTCAGCAGGAATTTCTTTGATTCTGTGCTCCGGAATCTTGCTCCACTCTGCATCAGATAATTTGCTCCAGTCTGTAATGGTTGAATAATCACCCCAATTCCAGCTGAAGTATCTGGGGTCTTCCGGATTATAGACATTTGCATAAGCCAGCTGCGCTTTTTCTTCCGGGGTCATGCCCTCAACAAGAGGCAGCCCTTCTTCCTGTGCCAGAACGCTGAAACTAAAAACAGCAATTAATAAAATAAATATTAATAAAATCAGGGGAGGTCTGTGCATAATTTTCATTTTTAGTTGATTTCTCATGCTCTCCTCATTTAATTTGTTCTTCTGCAAATTCATATTCTTTCGTGAATTCATATTTATTTAAAAAAAGATATTCAAATGGCTCTTCCGGAATAGTTTCATCAATTATGGTGAACCTTATTACGCTATCATTGATTAAATCCATCCTGGTCCTTAAATCCTTCTCTATTCCCAAGGCGGCCAGGCAGCTTACACAAATCCTGCCGGGATCTTTCACCTGAATGCGCATAAATTCCGCAGTTGCGTTATGAATTACACCCAACCTTGAAGGCGCCGTTTCTGAAAAATAAGCTATTGATTTGGATAAAGCATCTTGCTTAATCGTAACTGGTAACGTAACATCAAATATAACTTTTTCATCAAATACTTTTGTTACAGTTGCTATTTCTTTCTGCTCAATATCCAATCCGGCTTTTTTAAAAGGGATAAAATTTTGTATGCAGAAAAATAGTTCGTTATTCATATAGCTAGAGATTTGCTGTTCTAATTCTTTTTTGGAAAGCAAGCGGCTTTTGTTCCCATAGAGATAGTAAGGCAGCCCCAATTCGGCAAGAGCGGGCAATTCATAATATCCGCCCTGCTGGGCCACAAAGGCTAGGGCGCTTTTCCCGGTTTTTTCAATACAGGATTCAATATAACTTTTAACTGAATCGCTAAGGATGGGGGCGGGATCTATTTCTTTGAGCTCACTGCTGATAAAGAAAGCCTTGACTAAAAAAATAGCTGCTACTAAAAGAATAATTAACAAACCCACAACTATAAAAATGGTTACTTGTCCTCTTTTTAACATTTGATTAAGAAAGGTATTTTTTTATTTAAATATTTGCTTTTATTAAATAAAATTAACTAACCAATTACTTTTCCATTTAATTCAAACTTGCCAAATTTAATGATTTTAACTTTAAGCAGGTCGCTTAATTTAAAATTTCCCTCTACAATCACCGGCTTATAATGCTCGTTTCGGCCAATCCATTGTTGCCCTTCCCCTTTTTCATCAATAATAATATAACCTTCCCAATTCAGCCATTTCTCATTCTGCATTAAAGAAATATTGTGGAAAATATCCGTAAGCACTTTAGAACGATGATTGGTTACTTCTCCGGGTAGTTGTACTAATTTAGCAGCTAGTGTTTTTGGCCGGGGCCAGTAGCGGGAAATATTTACCGAATCAGGCATAATTTCCCGGATTAGGTTTAAGGTATCCCAGTATTGCTCTTCAGTTTCTCCCGGAAAGCCCACGATGATGTCGGTCATTAGATTTAAAGCTGGTACAGCTTCCCAAAAGGATTTTATTTGCTCTTTAACCTCAGCAACAGTATATTTTCGAGCCATCTTTTTTAAGATGTCATCATTTCCGGACTGCACCGGCAAATGCAAAAACTTAAATATTTTTTCGTGCTGGTAAACTTCAATTAATTTATCTTTAATCTTAGGCAAATGATCTGGATTCATCATGCCAATCCTGATTTTAAATTGGCCCGGAATTTTAATTAATTCGTTCAGTAAAGCAGGCAAATTAGTATTAAGGTCAAACCCGTAACAGCCGGTATCTTGTGCCGTCAACCAAATTTCTTTTACTCCTTCCTGAACCGCCTTTTTAGCCCGCTCCACTATTTCGTTAACCGGATAAGACCGCAAGTTTCCTCTTGCTAATTTGGTTTTACAAAAAGTGCAGGCCCCTAAACAGCCCCGGCAAATAGGAATTATTTCCACGGCGGAATTTTTTCTGGCTTGGGGGAGATTTAAAGGAGGCAGCTCTCCCGCTTCTAATAGTTTTATCACATTGTTATTCAATGCTTCTTCTACTACTTCTACAATCTTGCCAATTTGGTTTGTTCCCACTAAAGAATATTTTTTTAATTTTTCCGGATCGGTTTGGGCAATGCAGCCAGCAACAACAATAATTTTATAGGGGTGTTCTTCTTTTATTTCTTCCAGCTGATTAAAAAAATGGGTTTCTGAAGGCCCTTTAACGGTGCAGGTGTTAAAAATAACTATGTCTGCTTCTTCAAGATTTTCTGTTAATTCAAATTGGGCTTTTTTTAATAATCCGGCCATTTGTTCAGAATCAGCTTGATTCAGCGAACAACCGGCAGTAATGATATGGAATGAAGTCATAGATGCTTTTTGGCCGGTTTACTTTAAAAATATTCTGCTGTTAAGGCGCTATTGAAAAGTTCTTGGCCGCTCGCTCGGTGGTTTTCCGCTTCGTTTTTGCTCCAAAGCAGGCTTTTCTCCCGAAGAAAACCAGCCATTAATTCTCATTAACATTCGCTGTCCCTCGCTCGCCTCTTGGCCGAGAACGAACTTTTCAATGGAACCGCTGTTAAAGAAAATATTACTAAACTTTGTGGTATTATTCACGATAATCACCTTTTAAGATGTTTTCTAAATTGTTTAAATCCTCGCGAACCCAGAATTGAAATTGCCGTTCAGGTAGTCTTTCTTTAAATTCGCCCGTGCCTAAATCAATGTGAAAAGGTTGCCGGACGGGTCAACAATAATATTTCTGGGGTAAAGATCTAAATTAGCTACTCCTGCTGCGTGCAATACTCTAACTGTATCACAGAGTTTTTGCTTGTTCCTAAAAGGAATTGGCTGTCCTTTATCATCATAGTTATCTCTTAAATTTTTTCCTTCAATATACTCTTTAATTAAAGCAAGAGTTGGTGGTGAATCGTTTTTTGGAGGGGTTAAAGTATGCACGGCTTTTTTATGAGCGATGCCTTCTACATCTTTAACTCGCTCTAATATCTCTGCTTCTCTTTGAATATGTTCATATGCCCAATGAATATGTTCATATGCCCAATCCCCGCAACACCCCTTCGCTATCGAACTTATCTTTATAGTAAAATAAGCCTTTTCTCTTTGAATCAAGTAAACCAGGCAGCATGCAGGCTGCAATGGTTTAACAACTTGATAACCAAGCTTCCTAATTGCACCCAAATACATTTCCTTTAGTTGGAATTTTTGCATGTTTTCTCAGAATCCCAATCTTTTTAAAATTGTTTCCGGGTTAAATTCTTCCAAATCACTATATCTTTGCCCTACACCTAAAAACAGAATGGGTTTTTTGATGACATAAGCAATCGATAAGGGCGCGCCGCCTTTTTCATCAACATCGGCTTTGGTTAAGATGGCTCCGTCCATTTCCACCAATTCATTAAATATTCTGGCCTGTTCAATGCAGTCATTGCCGGTAATGCTTTCTCCGACAAATAATTTTAAGTCTGGTTTGGTAACCCTAATTATTTTTTCCAGCTCTGCCATTAAATTGGCATTGGAATGCAATCTGCCGGCCGTGTCAATCATTACCACATCAATTTTATTTTTTTCGGCAAATTTAATGGCATCAAATGCTACGGCTGCAGCATCCGAGCCATATTCATGCTTGATTATTTTTACTTTTAATTTATCAGCATGTTCTTCCAACTGCTGGATCGCTGCTGCCCTGAAGGTGTCGCAGGCCGCTAACACGACCGAAAGTTTTTGCTGCTGAAGATAATGAGTCAATTTTGCAATGGTGGTGGTTTTTCCCGTACCGTTGATTCCAAAGAAAGCAATAATGTAAGGCGCATCTTTCTGTTTAATTTTTTTAACCAAATCAATTTGTTCAATAGTTAAAATTTCGGTTAAAGTTTGCTTAAGTGTTTCTTCAATTTTTTTGGGAACATCCCGAGGAAGAGGCCGATCAACCAGTTCTTTTTTTAAATCAATTTTAATTCTTTCAATCACTTCTACAGAAACATTATTTTCCAGCAAAGCTAATTCTAATTCCCAGAATAATTCTTCAAACTTTTCAGCAGAAATAGATTTGGTAGTAAAACTTTCTTTAATTTTGCCGAAGAAAGATTTTTTAACTTTTTCCGGTTCTGCTTTTTCTAATTGAGTTTCTTCTGTTTTAATCTCTTCAATTTCTTTTTCTTTTAACGGTTTGTTAAATTTCTTAATTTCTTCTTCTGCTTCTGGAGATTTTTCTTCTTTCTGAATTATTTTTGTTTCTTTTTTACTTTCTTTTAATTCTTCATAGTTTTTTTTGATTTCTTTTTGAATCGGTTTTGTTTCTTTTTTAATTAATTTAGGTTCTTTTATTTTTTCTTCTTTACTCTCTTTTTTCTCAGCTTCTTCTTTTATTTTTTTAACTTCAGTTTCTTTTTTAATATTCTTCAGTTCTTCTTTTTTTTCTGCAATAGTTTTTTCTTTTTTAATTTTCTGATACTCTTCTTTTACTTCCGCTTCTTTCACAACTTTTTCTACAGTTTCAACGGCTTCTACTTCTGCCTTCTTGGAGAAGATGGATAACGATTTCTTTAATTTTTCTTTAAATTTTTCAAACATGTTTATCCATCCAGTTCCGGTTTAATTTCTTCGTAAATCTGCAGGATGCGGTTTTGTAAAGGAGACAAAAGCTGTTCTGCTTCAGCTTGTTTATTTTCTAGATCTTGTTGCTGTTCCCGCAACAGTTTTACTACTTCGGGCACAGTTTTTTCTACCGTTACATCTGCACCAACATTAACAATTAATATTTGGTTATCTTTTAATTCTGCTTTTATAAAAATTCCATTAGCCAAAGGAGCAAGAATTTCGCTGTTAAGGTTGCTTTTTCCTAAATCTTCCACTGCTTGAATGGAAAGACCGACTTCTTTAAGATGTTGTTGAAGCAATTCCAGATGTTGAGTAATTTGTTCTAGCTGCTGCTGGAGTGCTTGAAATTCAGTGTATTTTTCTTGGATTTGTTTATTATCCTGGTGTTCATGATGTTTATGTTTGCATTCTGCCATTTATATAGTAATTAAAGGGGCTTTTTATAAGATTTTTGCTTAAAAATATGCTTAAAAGTATTAATTGTTGCATAACTACTTCGTTTACTCTGGAAAGAAGATATTTGAATGCAGAAAAAGATAAAAAGAAAGAAATATTATCAAAAATAAAAAGGGAGTAAAAACTCTGATAAAAAACTAGTCATGGCCGGAAAAACTAAATTATTACTGGTAGCTTGTTCTCAAGAAGAAACTGCCAAACTTACTGAAAACATTTACCGAATTTTAAAAAAAGATTACGGTTTAGAAGACCAGTTAGAAATCTTATTAAGCCGGAGAAGAAATGAAGTTGATCCAGAATTAGCTAAAGGATATAGGAGTCCTTTGGTGATGGATTTCTTTCCGGATTCTGAAGTCCAGGTCGATATCGGTAGAAGTGGTCTGAAAGATATTGTTAGGGGTAAACATGTTGCTTTAATTGAACATCTGTTAACTCCAGATCGAAAGATGTTTCCTGCTTATCCCGAGTATTCCCAAACTGTTTCAATTAATGACCATATTATGGCGGTAAGGGGGTTATTAGATGTAATCAGCGAAGTAGAGTCAGAAATATTACAACGTACCCTGGTGGTTCCTTATTTTACTTATGTCCGTTCGCATAGTGTTGAAAAATATCAAGATCAGGGATTCCACCAATTTAATTCTTTAAAACGAACGATTGATGATTATAGCCGGGGCGGGATAAATGCTATTTTAGCTATCGACCTTCATTCTGATAAAGCCGTACAGCTGGCTCGAGAGAAAGGGACGGATTTTCATAATATTAATCCGTTTAAATCAGGCAGATCAGTAAATCCATATAAATTAGGATTAGATGAACAGAAAATAAAAGAAGTTCTTCCCCGCTTAAGACCTTTTCAGGAACGATTAAAAAAATTAGCTGAAACTTATAAAAATCATTTATACTTTGTTTCTGTTGATGCCGGAACAGAAATGAGGGTAGAAAATGTTGTGGAAAGAGCTTTTCCGGAATTTAATGTCCAACAAGTTTATGCTATGATGGCTTATTTTGATAAATCTAGAATTTCTTATAATCAATCCGTTGTGAAATTCAAGCCTTTTAGTCAAATAAATGGAGAGAACATTGATACAGAAGGAACCTATACTATTTTTGATGATATGGCCGCTAGCCTAAAGACGGCCGCAGATACAGCAAAAATCCTTAAAGAAAAAGGAGCTAAACGAGTAGAGGTGTGGACTAGTCATGCGGTAACCATGCCTTTCCAGCATAAAGCGGCCAATGACCGGACTTACATCGACCAAGTGGTCTGCTTGGATACTGTTCCCCAGCATCCGGAGCTAAATGTAGAATATATTCCTGCTTCTGCAGATCTGTTGGCCGCAGAATTATATAAAGTGCATCAGAAGCTTAGTGCTCAGTATTGATAATAAAAATAATACCCTCAAAATCCAACAAAAGATATTTAAATTAGGGTGCCAGTCATTCTTACATGGCCTTCAAATTTGTTATTGATGGAAAAAAAAGAATAGAAAGAACCGCTGAAGAAATTGTTGATGCGGAAGGGAAAACTTCCTTGGGCGTTGCTTCTGGGATGGATGTAGGGCATTGCTTCTGCATAGCTTCAAGACATTGCAAGACTACGAAGGATTTTTTGAGTGATGTAAACTATTATCGTATTTGTAACCCGAGAGAAGCCCTTGACCCTGAATGCGCCTTAACCATAGAATTTTATAAGTAAAAAAATTGCCCGCAATTTAAATATCGACTTATAGTAACTGACATAAATATTTATACACTTATTAGCAGTTACTATATACAAAAGACATAACTATTTGTATAATTATTTATGTCTTTTGGTATAAATTCTAAAAGAAGTTGTTCTGGACATACTTAATGCTATACTTAATCGGAATGCAGATGGTTTAAAGTCTTCCTGCCGCTTAATCCAATTTCCGGAGTTTTCCGCAAATAATCTTCAGCCGAGAATTCTTTTCCGGTTTTCAAATAAGTTTCATATGCTTTTTGAAATTTATCAAAATCAATCCAAGTATGCCATTCTTCACTTTTACCTTTTTTGTTATTTTTTATTTTTTTAAATTTTTTCTTAGCAAGTAAGATTACTCGGGAAGGAAGGTGCTCAGAAACACTTTCGTAATTTGGCAAATATTTGGCAAGTTCTTGGGAGAAATGAACAACTTCTTCATGCCTGGGCATGTTTTCTTTCTTTAAGCGCTGCCGGGATAGGCCGACGAACATGTAAGCTTTAACTTCCACAAAATCAGGATTTCCCTTGCAGATTAATTCTGCATATTTTTCCGGCAGAACGGTATTAATGTTTTTAATCAAGGTTAACCGAATACAGGTTCTTTGTTTTTTTTGCGCTAAATATTCCAAACTTTTATTCATCCGTTCCCAATAATCTATAAATAAAGGCTGATCTATTTCTTTCAGCAGCTCTTTAGTCGGCGCATCCAAACTTAAGTATAATTGAGTAATAGGCCTTAAATTTTTAATTTGTTCTGGATATTGGGCATTAGTAACTAGAAAAGTAGAAATCCCCTGCCGATGAAATAAATCAATTAGCTCATTAATTTTAGGATAAATAATCGGCTCTCCAGTTAAAGAAAAGGCTGCGTGTTTTACTGTTTTTGATTGTTCATAAGCATCCCGGTTGATTTTATCCGAGCCATTGAAACCAATTAACAATTTATGGTGCTCTTGGATGCTTTTGTTTAAAATCATTTGGGGTTCGTCTACTTCCCATTGCCATTCTTTGGAAACCGGAGCTTTGTATCCCCTCCAGCAAAAAGTGCAGCGGTTAGCACAGCTTAATGAAGCGGTCATCTGCAGGCATTGGTTGCTCATGATTCCATAAAATTTTAACTTGTAACACCCCCCGTTTCCATTAATCATGCTCCTGGTCCAGCCGCAGGTTTTTACCGCGCTATGGCTGCCAATAATCCGGTATTGCTGGTGTTCTAATTCCGCTTGGTGTTCTGGTGTTAACATAGGTTATTTGTTTTTATAGTTAATTTATAAACATTTGTGGTGAAAATATTTTAACCGAAACAATTATTAATTTCCAAATTAACCCATAATTTTAAATAATTATTCGTTTTTCTTTAAACTATGCCAACTAAAACCAATTTATCAGAACTTGACTGCTTTAATGATTTGGAACTTATTTTGCAGGAAGAACTGCTAACCAACTTGACGGGTAAAAGCCCAGCTGATTTGAGAAAAGATTTACAGAGCAATTCAAGGAAAGTGTATTTTCTTTATGAAATAGTAGATTACCTTCGAGGAGCATACAATGATGAAGGGATTAAAAGATGGTTTCAGCGGGAACGAACTTTGTTGGAAGGAAAAAGCCCGCTAGGTTATTTGGGTTTAACCTGGAATCCAGACGGAGAAGAAGCTAAACGCGTTTTAGAATTAGCTAAATCTTCTATTGATTCGGGAGCAACGTAAAATGCAGCGAAATTGTCCTAAATGCAATTCGTCCAACATTAAAGTGATTGAAGAGGAAGGGATTTTTTTTATTGCCTGTACTGATTGCGGTTATGATGAGTTGGAAGAGGATTTCTTTCCCGATGACCGCTCGAACCAGCGGGAAAAAAGCAAGTTTTCTCCTTACAAAACCGGTGGAAAAGAACGCGTAAGAAAAAAATAAACTTGATTACGTAATTGTTCTCAACCGAAATACTTATTAATTTTAAAATTCTTATAAAGAGTTATGTCTTTATTTGAAAGATGCAGAGAGAACATCATTGATGGGCGAAGAGTGTATGTATGCAGTAAAGAATCAGAGTATCTTGATAAATATACTCCTTGGATTCTTCAGATCTGTAGTTCTAGAAAGGTTGCTAAATTTTTCCCTACGTTATGGTTTTCTTTGGAAAGGTCCACGGATGAAGCAGCCTATATTTTCGTTGACGAAGCTGCTAAAGGAATAGCTAAGGTATATCTTGTTCCCAGCGAAATTCCAGATTTTAAAACTTTTGATGCTTATGCGATTCATGAATTAATTCATTTATGGCATAATTATTTATCAGGGTGGGCCAGAAAGCAGGAAAATTCATCCGAGCTTTTATCTCAGGTAATCAAAAAACTGTTGCTTAACGAGTTGCAAAAGCCAAACCTTCCTAACCTTCGCCAATTGCTTCATTACTTTGTTTGGGAATTGCAAGCAGAAGGAATTGCGCAATACGCCCAGTTTTACGCCGAAGGAAAAATCGTATTTACTGAAAATTACTTTCTTAAGCATTATCGGGACTGCAGAATATACGCTCAGAATTTAAATGAGGCGTTATTAGAATTGCCAACTAGGTTTAATAAGCTGCAGGTAAAACTAAAAATTGAGGCAGGAGTAAGCGGCCTTCGCTATTCAATTGGCACGCATATGGTCTATTCTCTTCTTTTTTTAGACCAGGAACTAACTTTAACAAGAATTGCTAAGATGAATCACTTCACTTTTATAAAAAAATATGAGGCCTGCATGGAAAAAAGGGGATTAAGGCCGGTGGTTTCTTTAACGAGTGGGGCCGGAGATTTTGATTACAAACGAAGCTTAGGGCAATGGTGGAAAGCGGTCCAGCAGGTTAAAAGTTAAAAACATAAAACAAGAAAAAACAGCAACTCTTAAATAAGGTTCTTCCTTTCTAACTTCATGGTTCGTTCAATTGAAGGCAAACATTTTGGATATTTTGAAGCAATTCTGCAATTAAGAAATGTTTCTTCAATGATATTGGATTTTGTTTATGCTGAAATCGACCGGGGAAAGATTCATATTGCCAAGGAAGTGGAAAGCAAGAATGGGCTGGATATTTATTTGGCTGATGACGATTTTACCAAGGCGCTGGGCAGGAAGTTGCAGGAACAGTTTGGCGGAGAAACTAAAATTACTGCTACTTTATACAGCCAAAAGGACGGCAAGGACATTTATCGGATAACGGTGCTATTTAGGGCCGTTCCTTTTAAGAAAGGAGATTTAGTAAAATATAAAGGGGCGGAATACGAAGTAAAAATCCTGGGAAAAGATATTATGCTGCAGGCATTAAAGACCGGAAAGAAAGCGCATGTTAAATACAAGGAAATGCAGCTGATAAAAATAAAAGATTAATTACTTTTTTAAAAAGAAAGATTAAACAAAATTAAATCGTTTTTCCAACAGCAACCTTTATATTAACCAAATTAATTCTAATTTACATGAAAAAGAGCTGGTGGTTAGTGTTGGTTGTAATCGTATTAATTTTATTTCTGTCCCAGTGCCCCTTTGCTTCGGCTCAGGAGCCTTATCATCTTAAGCTTTTAGCGGTGCGGGAAGAAAACGGCACTTACATTGGCAGTGATGCCGATTTATACTTAGAATTAAAAGAAGGTTCCGGAAGAGTGTTTTTGGAGACTTTTCCCTTGACTAAAATGGATACCCAGCTTTCCACTCGTTTTGCTAAGGAGATTGCCTGCAATCATTTTAAGTTAAATTGCAATAAATACGATTTTATTTACACTATTAAAGCAGATTCAAATATCATTGGCGGGCCCAGCGCTGGGGCGGCCATTGCCGCTTTAACGACTATTGCTGTTCTTGATTTAGATTATGATGATGAAATTGCCATCACCGGAACCATTAATTCGGGCGGGTTAGTCGGGCCGGTTGGCGGCATTAAAGAAAAATTAATAGCGGCGGCAAAAGCCAACCTTAAGAAAGTATTGATAGCCAAAGGCGCCAGAAAAATGCGGGAGGATTCGACCGGGAGTATTTTAGAAGATGTTGCTGACACTAACATAACTAACAAAATAACCAACACCAGCAATAATATTGTAATTAATGCAAATATTACTGCGGGCAATATCACCCTTCCTTCCAAGCAATCCGATTTAATAGAATATGCTAAAAATAATTTAAGCATAGAGGCTATTGAAGTAATGGATTTAGATGAAGTGATGTTTTATTTTACTGGAATAAACCTTAATCATAAAGAAGTACAGATAACTATAAATCCGGAATATAACCAAATCATGGGCAATCTGCAAAACCTGCTCTGCAAACGGTCGCAAAGCATTGAAATGGAATTAAAACAGAATCACATCGTAATCGATAACGATTTGAATGAGACGATTAAGGGAAGAAAAGAGAAAGCGGATAATGCAACTAAAGCCGGAGATTATTATACGGCAGCCAGTTATTGCTTCGGATTAAATATTCTTTTAAAATCACATTATTATCGCCAAAAGAATGTAACCGAGCAAGCCTTAAAAAATTTGTTCTTGGTTTTAGAGCAGAAAGCAGTTAATTTAGAATTAAAATTAGCTGCGCAAAAGATCGAAACTATTTCTGATTTGCAAACCAGCATGGTTGTCAAAGAGCGTTTGGGCGACGTTAAAGAGCAGATTAAAACGTTCTCGGAAAGTGAACTAACTCTCGAGGAAAAACGGAATTTGTATAGTTATGCTGAAGAAAGGTATTTTTCTGCTTTGTCTTGGATGCAGTTCTTTGCCATGGATGGAAAAAAATTAGTTTTAGATTCAAATAAGCTGAAAGAATCCTGCAGGCTAAAAATTTCCGAAGCCGAAGAAAGGCAGCAATATGTCAGCATTTTTATTGGTGATGCTCTCACTCAGGAAATTAGAAAAAAAATAGATTACGCGACGGAAGCTTTAG
>CAZKNU010000017.1:0-20195 GCA_964554235.1 uncultured Methanosarcinales archaeon
TTCTCTTAGACTTTGGGCTTCCTTTAGTAGACCTTAATCAAGAGCCGCTCAAATCCATTAAAGGGAAAACAAAAACACAACTAATCAAAGATAAAATTCTGCCAAACATCCAAGGGTTATACGACCACCCCAGTATTGATGCTATCCTGATTAGCCATCCTCATCAGGACCATTATGGTTTACTTTCATACATCCATCCAAAAATCCCTATCTTTCTCAGCGCAGGGTGTAATATCTTAATCAAAGCTTCCCATTTCTTTAGCCAGACCGAATGCAATCTAAACAACATCCACCCCATCAAGAAATCTTTCCAAATTAAAGATATTAAAGTAACCCCTTATTTAGTGGACCATTCCGGCTTTGCTGCTTTAGCCTTCTTAATAGAGGCAGAAGGAAAGAAACTTTTCTATTCCGGAGATTTTAGGGGGCACGGAAGAAAAAGCAGATTATTTGACAATTTTGTCAACAATCCACCCAAAGACATTGATTATCTGCTGCTGGAAGGCTCAATGCTGGGCAGACCGCAAAGCGAATACGAAACTGAAAAAGATGTGGAAGAAAAAATGGTCCAATTATTTAAAGAGAAGCATCTCTTTTTCGTCTCCTGTTCTTCCCAAGACATTGACCGAATCGTTTCTATATACAGAGCTTGTTTAAGAACCGGTAGAATCTTGGTCTTAGATCCTTATACTGCTTATATTTTAGACCAGTTAAAAGAAATCTCCCCCCATATTCCCCAATTTGATTGGGGGAAAAATATAAAAATATTTTTTGCGACCAATAGTTATACTAATAAGCTGGCAGAGACAAAAATCTTATTCAAATACAAATCAGCTAAGATTACTTTTCAAGAAATGCTTCAGGAAAGGAATAAATTAGTCATTAAAGATAATTATGTGACTAAGAGCGTATTTGCTCATAAAAAAGAAATCAGCGGCGCAAAACTGATTTATTCCCTGTGGGAAGGTTATCTGCCGGATATAAAGCCTTTTTGGGATAGGTATAAGATTCCGCTTATTCAGGTTCATGTCAGCGGACATGCATATATCAAAGAATTACAAACCTTTGTAACAGCAGTAAAGCCGAAACAGATCATTCCCATTCATACCTTTAAACCGGAAGAGTATGAAAAACACTTTGGCAAGAATATATTACGATTAAAAGACGGAGAGGTTAGGGAGATATAATTTTTATATTGTCTTAATTCTTCCCACATTTAGTTTGAATGTTCTAGATGTGCAAGAATTTTTCAGAAGATAAACTTTTTTAGGCAAAACAAAGACATGATACCGAGCCGAATCCAAATCGTCTTCGTCATTCATTTTTAAATACTTAATGCGAAAGACTTTCTTACTTTTCCGTGCTTTTTTAAGTGAAACACTACCCAACTCCTTATCGGGAATGTGGGCTTTTGAATCGAAACTTTTAAATTTCATTTTTTATTATTTTATTCTTTTAAATCGATTATTTTGTTCAAATCTATTTTTAGACTGGCCAGCGATATGTTTTTTTTAATAAATTTCGTTTTGGGGAGTACACAAATATTTTTTTTGTTTTTTTTGATTTTAAAAAGAACAACCCCCCTATTTTTTGGAACCTTTACCTTTTCGCGTTCACTATCGTATTCGACAAAAATGAAGAAGTAAAATATTTTTGTTTTGGAATCAATTTTCTCGATCTCTTCTTTAATTTTATTAATAAAATTTTCCTTAGCTTTCTCAAAATCTTCTGGTTCTGAATAACATGCATAGTTAAGCATAAAACCGTAATTCAAATCATTGTTTTTTTTGAATAAATTAAGAATATCGTCTCGTACTTTTTTAGAGTTTAAACACTCGTCTCGTTTTATTTCTATACCCAAAAACGGTTTTTGTTTCTCAGAGGAATTCTCATAGATTGCAAAATCAAAATAGCCTTTTGATTGTTTATGTTTTTTGATTCTTTTTTTAGAATCTTTCATTTTTAATTTATCTGCTTGAGCATGTAATAAAACATCTTCCCTAACTATATCTTCAATTAAAGAGGGCCGCTGTTTAGCAATTTCATAATATAAATTGCAATCTAAATCTCTTTCAAGATAAAATGATAAAGGTGCTTCCAAAAAGGATTCAATCGTTTTATGAACCGCTTTTTCTACACTTTCAAATATTTTTATCTTTTCTTTTCTATTCATTTATTTACATCCTCGCAATTCTTTTAAATTTTTTAGAACAAGGAGTTAATTGAAATATTTCTTTTTTTTCGTTTACAAGGAAAAAATGGATTTTTAGTCTTTTCCTAAATATTTTAATATAAGTTTTATTTTTTACATCTTTATCTAGAATTTTATTTTTAAAGTATTCATTATCCGGAAAAGCCACCCCATAGTTTCCGTATTTTTGTTTCATTCTTAATGCGATTTGTCCTAAAGCCGAAATAAACCAAATATATCTTTGTGCTAATCTTGTACTTTCAGATTTTTTACCTTTCTTTTTCTTAAAATTCTTACTGGGATAGCCTTTACATTCAATAAACCAGTATCGGCATCTTTTTTTATTTTCTCTTTGGATATCGACTCCATGAATCTGGTCTTTTTTTCCTGGTTTTATATCAAAACCTTTTTTGTCTAACCAGTTTTCAATTATTTTTTTAATCTTTTTTTCTTCATACCACATATTTCTCACATCCTCGCTATCCTTCCTGCATCCGTTAACTTAATCTCGCCGTCAATGGAAACAAAATCTTTATCCTTCAGCTCATCAATAGCCCGATACAGCATCGCGGTAGATAACTTGATCTTTTTACTTAAATCTTTCATAGTTTTATATTTCCCTTGCTCCAACACTTCCAGAATCAGCTTCTGGCTTTTGCTTAACTTAAAGCTCAGCTTCGGCAAATACACCACCGCAGCAATCTCCTGCTCTTCGGGATAATAAGAGATCTTGGAAACATAATCGCTGCGGGCATAAGCAGCAAACAATAAGCCGATCGCTTTAGTCTTGCGGCCGGAAGTGATGTTAATGTGAACTTCTTCGTCTTTCTCTTTGGCATCAATCAACTGAACGCATTTGCCAGCAATTTCCACGATATCATAATTGGAAGTTTTCAGGGTTTCTATCTTAACTGCTTTCCCTAACGACTTTTTTATTTTCTCCAGGGCTTCCTGCTGGATTTTGTCGGGCTGATAATCTATCAGTAGTACTACTCTATCAACACCTAACCGGGCAATAGCCATCAAGACCGGATCAGCGCCGTACAGCGTAGCGATAAGTACTTTTTTCACACCTAAACACCTCAAAGATCAGGAAATAGTTAAGGTTTATTAACTTTTTGTATAACTTTCTAATTTTTTATAGAAAAGTTTATAAAATAGTAGAAAAATAAAGCGAAGGTTGGTTCTGATAGTGTTTTGGAGGCAAATAAAATGAAAGCAATGATCGGCTCAGAAGAATGTACCTTATTAAAATATTCAGAAGTTGCCAATTGGTTTGGCGTACCGGAAGGATATAGTTTAACCCGTATTTTAGTTGGCAGCTGGTGTATCACCGGTCGGCTGAGAAAAATTGATAACCCTAAGTTAAATGAAGTAATCGTTAGTAAAGAGGACGAAGACAGAATAATCATTAAAAAAGAATTAGAATCGTTCAAAAAAAGGTTTAACCTTGCTGGAAAAATTGATGTTGATCTTGTGGTCTTGATACCAGAAGATAATAACCGGGTAGAAGAAATACGTTTTTTTGAAGAAGAAGACCTGGCCTTCTATCTAAAAACAAGACCTAACGATGTGTATTTTAAAATAAATAAAGGACATTGGGGAACAAAACATTGTTTTAAGGTTCCGGAAGAATAACCTTGAAAATACCTTACATAAACTAAATTTGTAAGAAAAAAACAAACTATGGAAATATTTAATCAACTATTCGCAGGAACGGCATTGTTAGCTTTATTTTCTTATTTAGGTTATCAAATACGGGCAGTTCCAAATCTTATTTACGCACAGATTAGGAAACAATTAATTTATTCTGTTAACATCGAAGAAACAACAGAGTTATTTGCCTACTTTGAAATCTGGTTGGCAAAGCATCACCAAAAAGGATTTAGGAATGTGAAAGCATCATTAAATAACGACAAAAAAAAGTATGAGTCAAAAGAAAAATCAGAAGAAGAAAAATTATTGCTTCAACATTACGAGGATATTTTCATTTTGAATTATAAAGGCAAGCGACTGATAATAACAAAAGGCAGGGAGAAATTTGAAAATGCAAGAGATATCCAAAATGCTTTTTATAATAATTTTAACATTGAGGGGTGGTTTGCCAAAAAAAAGATAGCAGAACTTTTAAAAGAAGTAATTGAATATCATGAATCCATTCGGAAAATAAGGCCGATTATTTACACCAATAATGAAGAAGGATATCGAATAAACTTTGGAGAGATTTATGGAAAATCCATTGAAAATATAATCATTAAAGAAAAGCAGGAGATAATAAAGGATATTAATGATTTTATTTCAAAAGAAGAATGGTATTTTAAACGGGGGCTTTCTTACAAGCGAGGATATTTATTCTATGGTCCGCCGGGCAATGGCAAAACAACGCTCTGCTTGGCGTTAGCAAAGCACTTCAATAGAGATATTCATTTCCTAAATCTAAATGACCTTGAACAGGATTCAAAATTATTAGCTTCCATTAACAATATTAAGAACAATTCAATTTTAGTAATTGAAGACGTGGACGTGGTTTTTGGGACACGAGAAGGTAAATCAAAAATATCCTTCTCGGCATTGCTGAATTGTATGGATGGGGCATTTTCAAAGTATGGGATAATAACTATTATGACAACCAACCATATTGAAAGAATTGATCCGGCTTTAATCCGGGAAGGGCGGATTGATATAAAAATAAAAATTGATAACCCCAAGATTGATATGGTTGAGGAATACTTGTCAATTTTCTACGGCAAAAAAGTAAAATTAAATGGCTACAATAGCTCGTTGTCTATGTCTAAAATACAAGAAATTTGTTTACTGAACAAAGATAATTTACAAGCAACAAAAGACATACTATGCAGAAAACAAATGGATGTAAAGCAGGCAAACGCCAGTTTTTCAATCAATTTATGTCGGTTGGAAGACCAAGAGATAACTAAACAAAATTTGCTGGAAGCGATGAGCATGAAACCAACTTATGAAGAAAACATAAATTATTTTGGCTGAAATGGTTTATAACAACATAACCTTTAGCCAAAGTCTTAAAAACCCCAAAATAATTCTACTTATATGACAACTCTCTTTTCAAATTCAAAATTAGGAACTTTTGAAAATTGCCCTTTAAAATATAAATTCCAATATGTTGACAAAGAAAAGGTTGAACGGGAAGATACCGTAGAAACTTTTCTGGGTTCAAAAGTTCATGAAACCTTGGAAAAGCTGTATAAAGACCTGAAATTTGAAAAATTACTTTCTTTAAAGGAATTACTTGCTCATTTCAACAAACTCTGGAAAGAAAATTGGAATGATACTATAAAAATTAACAAAAAAGAATATACTCAAGAAAATTATAGAAAAATGGGAATAAGACAGCTTACTGATTATTATAATCGCTATCAACCTTTTAATCAGGGAAAAGTATTGGGGTTAGAAACTACCGATCTGCTTACTCTTGGAAAAGATTATAAGTTTCATATTCGTATTGATAGATTGGTAGATAAGGGGAATGGCGTATATGAAGTCCATGATTATAAAACCAGCAATCACTTGCCTAAACAACAGGAATTAGATGAAGACCGGCAATTAGCCATGTATTCTTTATGGGTCAAGCTTAATTTTAAAGACTGCAAAAAAATAAAATTAATTTGGCATTATACTGCGTTTGATAAAGAAATGGAAAGTTCCAAAACCATTCCCCAGTTGGAAGATTTAAAAAAAGAAATCATTGCCCAAATTAAGAAGATTGAAAGCACTAAAGAATTTCCTGCAAATGAATCTAGCTTATGCAGTTGGTGCGAATATCAAAATATTTGTCCTTTATGGAAACACGAAATAAAACTAGAAGAAAAAGAAGTTAATGAATATTTAAATGATTCCGGAGTAAAGCTGGTCAATAAATATGTTCAACTGAAAACAGAACAGAAAAAATACGATTCTGAAGTTGAAGAGCAATTGGAGAAATTAAAAGAAGCTTTAATTGAATTTTGTAAAAAAGAAGGAATTGAAGTGGTAGTGGGCTCTGATAACAAAATTTCCATCAAAGAATATGAAAGTTTGAAATTTCCAGGCAAAGGTTCAGAAGAACGCGAAGAATTAGTTAAATTACTTAAAAAAATGAATAAATGGAAAGAAGTGATTGATTTAGATCCTCATGCTTTAGTTAGGGTGGTCCAAGATAAAGAGTGGGCTGAGAAAGAACTGAAGAAATTAGAAAAATTTGAAACTATTTCTAAAGATTGGAGATTAAGTGTCAAGAAAAAAGATTAAAAAATAAGTGCCCCCGCCGGGATTTGAACCCGAGTCACTGCCTCTCTTCAGCAGATTCGCCGTGAAAGGGCAGTATGATAGTCCGGATAATGCTGGTAAAGTAAAAATTACTTTACCATCTACACCACAGGGGCATAAGAGAAGTAATTCTACTGCTTATTTTATAAAGTTTTGGGTTTAAAAAAGTAACTTCCTTGGCCTAGTCGGCGACTCTTTTAAAATCCATTCGGCCACGTTGTATCTTCTCTGCGGAAATAATCCCGCATTCGTTCTATATTGCGCATACCTTTATTTACAACATAATCGTGCGCCACCTCTAGCTGCGCATCAGTATACACATCTGAAATTAAGGCAATAAAATCAGTCGGATTTAACACCTCCGCTATCTCCGTCATTTGCACATATCGTTTACGCTCTCCGCCGTACCGTTCCATAATAGAAAGCATAGCTTCATTTACTTCAAGGCGAACCCCTAACTGCTGGTAAGCGTAATCAGCAAATTCCTGCATAATCTGCTCCCTTTCTTTTATTCTTTTATCCGGAGCCATCTCTTTAAACCGTTCGATTAAAGTCTGCCACAGCTCAATAGCGGTTTCATTGCGTTTCCGAGCATAAACATACTGATGATGCAGTTTACTTCCTGAAACCAAATGATCCTGTTCAAACTGCAAGGCAACTTGATCACCAACTACATCGCAGGCCGTTTCCACTAGACTCATCCGTTCATTAGAATAAAAGAGCACCGGCAGCTGGAAATAAGGCTCAGCCATTTCAATGAAATGATGAGTGCCTTCATGTGCAAAGATGCTCATTACATTGTACAAACTATTTTTATCGTGGTCCATTACAATAACATGCGTAAATAAAAGACTAAAAGCAAATCCGCCTAAATCGGAAACATAAGCTGCATAAATGGGTTCACCGCTAATTTTCTCAAGAGAATCGACCGGCACGTTTAACCCTTTCCGTTCAGCATAATACTGAACTGCTTTTTTCTGTTCGGGAGTAAACTGATAAAAAGGTTCGGCCTGAACATCAATAATGCCTAACTCTCCGCGATTGGCCAAAATAATTCGCTGTCCGGTTTCGGCGTAATAAGGCGTAGAATATTCTACTTTCCGGCCGAAATATACCGAAGCGCTGTACTCCAAACGCTCCTCTAACTCGCCCGTGATCGGAACTTTATCTAAAGTAGTTTGGCTGTCGGAAAGGAAATATCTGCCAATTTTAGATTTGTCTTCAATTTTAGCAAAAGAATTATTTTGAACGATAGCCGGATCCGGAATAACACTAATATAACTGAGATTGCAGCCACTCATAACCAAAGCGGAAGCTAAGATAAAGGGTTTTAACATAAACGAGGGCAATTAGGAACAGAATATAAAAGTTTTGGATTTCCAAGCAAAAATCTTATAAAAACATAACCCTCCTGAACCAAAATGAACAAATCCATCTTGGGCTTATCCGAACCGGTAAAAGTAAAAGGAACTAAAGGAAGCACGGTTGAAATCCTGGCTCGAATTGATACCGGGGCAACTTCTTCTTCAATTGACTCCGGATTGGCAAAACACTTAGAACTAGGGCCAGTATTACATTTAAAAACGGTTAAATCTGCATCAGGTGTTAAAAAAAGAGAAATCATGAAAGTAAACATTCTGCTGAAAGAAATTGAGTTGGAAGAAGAATTTACTTTAGCCGATCGCAGCCATATGACTTATCCGATGCTCATTGGACAAAATATCTTAAAAAAAGGAAATTTTTTAATTGATCCGTTAAAGACGGTGGAAGACCAATGAAAGCAGCCGTAATTTCTTTAGGCAGTAAAAGTTCGGTCATGACTGCAGAAACCATGAAAAAATATTTTGACCAGGTTGATTTAATTAATTTAAAAAACATTGAGGTAAGTCTGGGAAAAGAAGGCGGGGTATTTTACGAGGGTAAACGCTTAGATAATTATGATTGTGTATATCTGAAAGGCTCGTTCCGTTATGCCAATCTGCTCCGCTCCATTGCTTCTATGTTAGAAAACACCGTCCTTTACATGCCTATTCCCGCCAACAGTTTTACTACTGTGCATAATAAATTACTTACTCACTTAATTTTACAGCAGCACAATATTCCTATGCCTAAAACTTATATTTCTCCTAATACCGAATCAGCTAAAGAATTACTTAAACAGGTTAATTATCCTATTGTCATGAAATTTCCGGAAGGAACCCAAGGCAAAGGAGTTATGTTTGCTGATTCTTTTGGTTCTGCATCTTCACTCTTAGATGCATTAGGAGCTTTAAAGCAGCCTTTCATTATCCAGGAATATATTGAAACTGGAGGAACCGATATCCGGGCCTTAGTCGTTGGAGACAAAGTGGTTGCTGCTTACAAAAGAAGAGCACAAAAAGAAGAAAAAAGGTCTAATATCCATGCTGGGGGCAGCGGAGAACTAACCGAGTTAAGCCGGGAAGTGATTAAAGCAGCATTAGATACAGCCAGAGCTTTACAGACGGATATTTGCGGCGTCGATATTTTAGAAGGGCCTTTAGGACCATTAGTTATAGAAGCAAATCTTTCTCCGGGACTGCAGGGCATCAGTAAAGTTTCTCCGGTAGATATTCCGGATGAAATTGCTAAATTTCTTAGCCGCAAAACCGAAGAACTTATTTCGGCAAATAAAAAAACGGTGACTTCTGAAGTAATGAAAGAATTAACTGCTGAAGCTAAGCAGGAAGTAATTACTACTTTAACTTTCCGTGGAGAAAGAATTCTGCTTCCGGAATGGGCCACTAAAATGACTGGCTTTAACAGCTTTAAAGATTACACTATCAAAGCCCAGAAAGGAAAATTAGCGATTGAGGAATTTAAGATTTAAGATTGATCTAAGCAGAAATAAAAATTTAAAAAATAATTATATTATAAAATTAAAAAAATAATTAAAATAATCAATAAACCTATTAAATAAAAACAACAAATAAAACAATACTTTATTTCTTTTTCTTAGCAGCTTTCTTGTTAGCAGACTTGGCAGATTTTTTAGCTGCTGCCACAAATTTTTCTAACTTGGTTTTATCAATTTTAATTTTTTCTTTTTTGGGCCTGAACCAAATTAAGTAGATTATGGGCAATAAACCAACCGTATTAAGAATTAACAAAGCTACAAACCAGCCTTTCTGCTTGTTTTGGGCAGCATACCATAAACTGATTCCTTTCCAAACTAAGTCCCAAATCATGACGCCCATTAATCCGGTTAAAAAAAACAGGGGCTGTTGATACATATTAAGTAATGTAAACATTTTTTGATACCTCCCAAACTTCTTTTTAAACAAATGGGCTCAGATTTATATATTTTACGCCTTAAAAAAATTATTTGTGCTTAACTTTCATTTTTTTATCAATTTTAGCTAAATCTTCAACAATATCAGAAGCAATGAAAGTATAACCTTTCTTTTTCTTGAGCAGCAAATCACCAACATAACCGTTAATATACGAGGCCGCTACCGCGCTCTTAAACAAATCTTGGGTCTTTGCTAAAAAGCCAACCGTAATTCCTGCCAAGACATCGCCCGTGCCTCCTTTAGTCATGCCTTGGTTGCCGGTGCGGTTATAAGCAATTTTACTGCTAGAAATAATGATGTCGGTAGGTCCTTTTACTAACAGAACATTATTATTTTGCAAGAAGTAACGGAGATTGCCTTGTAAAATTTCTGCTTTCTCTTTAGCATTAGCTTCTCTTAATTTAGGCAATAAAAATTCTTTTTTGCTGTTGATCAGCAGCATTTCTAATTCTGTAGCATGGGGAGTAAGAATACTGTTATTAAAATCTTTAAAGGAAAGTGATTTTAAGGCATCAGCATCAATGACTTTTAATTTTTGGGACTTTTTAATAAAATATTGGCAGAATTTATCTGCTCGACGGGTAATCCCATTTCCGATTAAAACCGCATCAAAGCGGTCAGCATATTTCACCATCTCTTTAGCATTCTTAATGTTAAAGCCAGCCCCTTTAATTTTGTAAGACATTAAGTCCGGAGTATATTGATGAACGGCCCAAGCTACTTTTTCGGGAGCAGCAATCGTAACCGTATCACAGCCTACCCTTAATGCTGATAAACCCGCTAACACAACTGCGCCAACATATTCCTCTGAACCACCAATAACTAAGGCTTGTCCATTCTCACCTTTATGAGAAGTCTTCTTGCGATCCATCAGCTTTTTTATCTGGCTTAAATTCATTCAGCTTAAAATACTTATTTTTAGCTTTATATAAGTTTGTAGCAATTATTAAGTAGAGAAAAGGGCTTTTTTTGCTAAAAAGAGCTTTTTATTTAAAAACTATTTAAAAAGAAAAAGAAATAAAAATCAAATAAACCCCACTAAGACCAGCCCAGATTACCAGTATAATAATTCATAAACCCGCTAAGCACAATTTCCAGCTTTCCGACCGCTTCATTTACTAATTTCTTAGGGATCATCAACGGCGGAGCAAAACGTAAAGTGGTTTCATGGGTATCTTTAGCAAAAACGCCCTCTCTCAATAAGCCCAAAGCAACTTGGTGGGCAATCGGTTCTTTGAATTCGACGCCAACCAGCAGCCCTTTGCCGCGCACTTCTTTAATCAGCGGATGCTCCAGCGCTTTTAACTCGTCCATTAAATAAGCACCAATTACTTCAGCCCTTTGCACTAGGTTTATGCCTTCTCTGGATCGAATGCGGAGCAATTCTTCGATCGCCGCTAGGCCGACCGCCCCGGTAATTGGACCTTCAGCATAAGTGCTGCCGTCATTTCCCGGCCGGAAAGCAGTATCCATTATTTCCCGGGAAGTAGCTATCCCGGAAATGGGACGAACACCCCCACCTAAAGCTTTTCCAATAATTACAATATCCGGCCAAATGCCATAATGCTCATAGCAAAACATTTTTCCCGTCCTGCCCAAGCCGGTCTGTATTTCATCCAGGCAGAGCAAAACTTTATGCTTATCACAAAGCTCTCTAATTTTAGGAAAATAATCATCACTAGGTACAATAACTCCTCCTTCGCCCTGTATTGGTTCCAGCAGGATTCCAGCCGTATTTTCATTAACTGCTTTTTCTAAATCAGAAAGCTCATTATATTTAATCAACACAAAACCGGGCGTATAAGGCCCAAAACTTTCTTTGGATAGTTCGCTGCTGGAAAAGCTGATAACTGTAATGGTCCGCCCATGAAAATTATTTTCAGCAACAATAATTTCAGCAGAATTTTTAGGAATATTTTTTTTCCTGTAACCATAAGCGCGCATAGCCTTAATGGATAATTCCACTCCTTCTACCCCACCATTTTTTAACAGCGCTGCATCCATGCCGGTAATTTCACATACTTTCCGCAGGCATTTTCCAACGGTCGTGTTGTAAACTGCTCCAGATACGGCATCGCATTTCTTGGCCTGACTGTTCAGTGCACGAACAATGCGGGGATTACAGTGGCCCTGGCTAGTTGCAGAATAGCAACTGAGCATGTCAATGTAACGTTTTCCATCAGCATCCCAAAATTCTGCGCCTTTAGCCCTATCTACGGCAAAAGGAAATTTAGAATAATGATGTGCGCCAAATCTATCGTATAAATCCATGTAAAATTGATTGCTGTTAGTATTTGCGGTCATTTTACTCCACCCCACTAAGATTGTTTTAAATTAGGGGGCTTAAGCAGGTATTTAAATGTTATTTTATAACAAAATATATTGCAGAACAGATAGGTATAACCTAAACTATTTGCCTCTTTTAAAGAAAATCTTTTAAATGGCAACCATTCTTAAAAACTTACTGGCCCTGTAGCTTAGCCTGGTTAGAGCGCTGCTCTTATATGAAAGTGTTCTAAACAAAGTCCTAGGAGAAGCAGAGGTTCCGGGTTCGAATGGCCAGCAATCTGGGCAAGTACGGCGGGCTGAAGCCCACCAAGCAAAAAAGATTGCTGCTTGAAAGTCCCGGCAGGGCCACTTTTTTTCTATAACATTTATATATTCCCTTCTTCTTACTTTTACCGATGTTTAAAAAAAGAGCAATAAATTATAAATATTTTAGTTTAGTTGCAGTTTTAGTTATAGTTATCGCTGCTTTAACCGCCGTTTCTGTTCAAATGATGCAGCCAGAAAAAATTCCTGTAAACTTAAATGAAAATTTGGGCCAATTAACCCCTAAAGGGGTTGATTTTCCAAACACGAAAGGCGGAACTTTAAGCGGCTGGGCGGGCAGCAAATATTACAAAGAACCAATTGATGACGTAATAATTCTTTTTGCCTCGGCTAATGTGCCGGGATTAACTCTGCTTTATTATCCTAATGAAAATAAATTAGTCGCGGGAACTCCTCAGCTGACTGTAGAAGAAATCAAACTGTTCCAAGGCGAAAGGCATAATCTAGTTTATTCTTTTGACTTAGGAAAGTCTCAAAGAATCTATTATGATGGAATATTAAAGGCGGAGTCTGACTTTCAACTATATAGCAGCGAATTGACCGGCATGGTTACGGGCGCACCGACGGCAATAGTTTCAGAAAGTTTTGAAGTGGAAATTTCTTAAATTTTCAAATGTTAAAAATATTTTCCTAATCCGGTCTGCCGGCTGTCGCTAAAAAGCTCTTCTTCGGAATAACCAAAAACAGCAAAGATGCTGGCGACTGCCGGAACTACTTGATGTCGGATATAATAATCCGCATCGTAATCAGTAACTTCGCCAGGAATAGCCGCTCGTTCCCGAACTAAACCAGAACCTTTTCTAATTACGTATTCTATTACTGCGCCCGGCCGAATCTCTTCTCCCCGAGCAACCAAATCTTCTGCAACTTTGGTATGCGGACCGAAAGAATTATATTGTGATAATTCTCGGGTGATCTGCATTTTTAAAATCAATTTACTTAATTCCATCCTGCCTTCTTTTAATTCCTGCACAGTTTGTTTAACATATTTTAACGCTTCTTTTTCCTGCCCCCGTAAAACTAAACTAAGCACTTCTTTTTGCACTTCTTTAGCTAATACTGACCAATTTCGGCGCACCGATTCAAAGCCGGTAATTTTTATTCCCCCTTCTTTGGTCAATAAAGCATATTTTTTCTTAGCCCCTTTTTCCGTACTTTTTTGGGCTACAAAAATTCCCCGCGGAAAATGCCCTTCCATTTCTAATTCCATTTGTCCAGGCAACTTAGCATTAATTTCATCCATAAATTCCGTAGCATCATCTAAAGTTTTATTTCCCAATAACAGAAAACAGGAATCAGTATCGGCATAAATCACTTTAAATCCTTTCTGTTCTGCTTTCTCAATGGCCTCTTTAATGTAATTTCGGGCATACGCCGTAGTTGAGGCTGCGCATTCCAGGCAATACCATCTCGCCGCATAAAATCCCAAATATCCATAAAAACTATTAGCCAGAATTTTTAGTGCATACGATTGCGCTTCTAGAATAGGAATAATTTCTCCTTTCTTACGCGCTTCTTTAATTTGTTTTTTCAGACCCGAACGTAACAGAATTAATTTTTCCAATAAAGAAGGAATAAATTTCTTTTCTTTCTGACAGAACCAATACTGTTCCCTTCCCGGCACCGGAGCTAGATCTTTACAGCAGGCGCACTGAAATCCTTCCGGGCCAATATTGTGAGCAGTAATTATCGTCGGATACAATGAACGGAAATCAAAAACAATAATATCTGAATACAATCCGGGAGTGGGCTGGTAAACAAAAGCACCCTGAATAGATTCTTCCATCCTTTGAGACAGTTCTTCATTGCCGGGTTTATTGGGAGCAATAACATTATATTCTATCGCCCGTTTTAAAATATAATTTTCTACCAGCCGGCTGAAACTTAAGCGAATTAAATCAAAAGTAGGCAAACCGATTATCCCAGTAAATTCAATCATGTCCGGAAGAAGCTTTTCACATAATTGATAGGTTAAACGAGCATCATGCAGATTATATTCACAGAAAGCTACTAATTTATCCGGCTCATTATCCCAAACGTAAGCAAGGTTATCTAAATTTACTTTATGTTTTTGGTGGTTTAATAATTCTTTAGAAACAGCATCTAAAGAATAACTTTCGGATTTAAGATTTTTTCCAAAAATATTTTTTATAAATTTAAATACATCTAAATGCGCAATACCTTTAACTCTGGCGTCATTATTCCTAACGGTTATTTCAGAATAATCTGCTCCTAAATTCAGAGAGATGTGGTGTTTTTCTGCCCGGGCAATTAAATAAGGAAAATCAAAACCATCAGAATAATATCCCGTAATTATTTCCGGCTGCTGCTCTAAAATAACTTCTTTAAATCGTTTAAGGAGCTCGGCTTCATTTTCCACCACTTCTAAATAATCTAAATTGTGATTAAACTTTTTCCAGGTAATCACTTTCTGGAAATTTTTTCCGTAAAAAGAAATCATTAAAATAGGATTTTTATAAGAATTAATTTCTTTTTTAAGAGCATAAGTTTCAATATCAAAAGCAAGGATTTTCCAATTTGCTGAAGCCTGCAGGTTATTTTGGGCAACTTTTTCTGCAAGGAAGACGGGTACGCGCATAGGTTCTTTTGGTTTTTCTAGACTCGGTTGTTTCTGCAAAAATTGTTGTTCTCCTAAATGCTGTTGTTCCTGATACTCTCCCTCTGCTTCAGTTAAAGACATTGGAATAATTTTGTTATCTCTTAAGTAACGGTGCACAAACAGAATATCTTTTTCATAACATTTAATTCCCTGCTCCTGCAGTTCTTTAGCAATAATAGGAACAGCTTTAGGATAATTGGTAAATATTTTCAAAAAAGGCAATTTCTTCCCGAGCAGTTCTTTTTCTGCGAGTTCATAATGCGTAACTTTAACTGTATCTTTAGCTGTATCAAGAACCAACCCGGTTACTTTCATAATTAACCTTTCTTTATCAACTGCGTCTAAAGAGGCATAGAAATAAGGTTCATAAGGATGTTTAACGGCAATTTTCGTTCCATTTTCCAATTTTCCATACAAGTAAAAGTAAGTTTGCTCTTCTACTTTATAATCAAAATCGTAAGGATAAAATTTAATCTTCATTAATTGATTTTTGGGGCAGTTTTTATATAAAGATTCCGGTAGAAAAGTTAGGGTAAGAAAAAGGAAAAATTTTAAAAACTATTGGGGGCCTTCAAGGCACTCGTTTCAAAGACTTCAGCAGGTAATTTTCCCCTTCTTTTTTTAATTTGATCTCGGTCTCTCCGGCAGCAGCAGTAATTATGTTTTTATCTGTTTTAACTTTTATTCCTTCTTTTTCTGCTTTAGCTTCTTCTTTACTAATAATTATTTTTTCTCCTTCTTCTTTTAATAAATTATAAACAAAATCGATTTCGTCTTCAGCCAAAGGTTTGGTCGGCCATTGGAAATTTAATCCATCGCCTTCCCGGCGGGGAATGACTTCAATGGCAAAATGGGGAACTTTTTGTCCTGCACCCAACCCATTTTGAATTAACAGGTTTGTTCCTTCTGCACTTAAACTGTCAAAAACGGCCGCCCCGGCTTTCTGAGCCAGAACTGCACATTTGCTTAAAACCGAATCAGGAACTAGTTCTAAGATGGTAAAATGCTGTTTGGGAATAATAGTAATTTGCCCGGGAATAGCTACTAAGTCTTTTAAGACAATAAGCGCATCATCATCCTCGTACAAAATCTGCGCTTTACTTTTCCGCTCAATAATGTCACAATATTCACATTTCATAGTCATTTAAACAGATTGGCAATGTCGTCTAAGCTTGCCTCTTCTTTTTTCTCCTCTTTTTTTTCTTTAGGCTTCTTTTGTTCCGCCATTTTTTTTAGCTCTTCTTTTTTTTCTTTATTTCTTTTTCTAAGAGGCAGTTTCTTAGCAGCCGCACCAGTACCAGGCTCCTTGCTTGCTGCTTCCTCTTTCATCAAAATAGGTTTTTTCTCATCAGGACTTGCCAGAAAAATTTCTTTCTTTAACCCCAAAACTTCATTTAATCTATCTTCAACTGCACCTTTAACTTTTTCCATTATTTCTTCGCTAATCAATTTTTCCGTAAATTCCAAAATACCGTCGCCGCTTTTGCGTGGAATTAAATGCAGCATAAAATGCTGGGCCCTTTGCCCGGCGGCCAAGCCATTGGCAGCATGAACATTGGTTCCATCAACTTTTAATGCTTTTAAGAGCATCTGCGAAAGGGCTTTAGCAACCCTAAACAGGTGTTTTATTTCTTTTTCAGGGATTTGCGGCAGGATGGCATAATGTTTTTTAGGCAAAAGCAATAAATGCCCTTTGGCAGCGGGATTAATGTCTAAAACCGCCGAGCAAAATTCATCTTCATAAATTTTTTTTGAAGGAATTTTTCCGGAAAGGATTTGGCAGAAAATACACTGCTGCTTCTGCAGTTCTTTTAATTCTTCAGGGGACATTTTTTTAAGTTTCTCTTCTAATTCCTGGCGCTGCTCTTCGGTCAAATTAAACCAATCTACCGGTAATTTAGCCATATCCTAACAGGTAAATTTAGATATATAAAAAGTATTCGTTTCAGAAAATTTATATAATCATCTTCAAAAAATATAAAATATGCCTAAATTAATCCAAGTTCCGGAAAAAACCTTAAGAGTTTTATCTTTAAATATGCAGTGGGGTTCCGGCCCTGAAGACAATGAGCCTAATTTCATGGGAGATAAACCGATTTCTAAAAAAGAAATAGATCATAATCTTGATGAGATTGTAGACTTGATTGATGAAGTAAATCCAGAGATTATAGAATTACAAGAAGTTGATAAATGCTCTGGAAGAACTTATTTTATGGATCAAACTAAGGAAATTGTCCAAAAAATAGCTAAAAAAAGAGATCAAAAACCCTATAATTCTGTTTTTGCCAGTTGCATTGAACTCTATCAGCACAGATTAGAAGAAGAAATAGAAAAATTAATTGGAACAGCCACTAAATTTCTAAAAATTAACCGCTTTGAATTTGGACGCAAATTAAAACATTTTGTTCCTTTTGTTTTAGAAAAATACAACGATAAAAAGTATGCCTGGATTTTCAATAAACTAAATTTAGAGCCGGGAAGGCTGCCTCCTGGAAAGATTACATTACATTTTGGAAATGCCATTTTAGTTCATCCGGATTATCCAATTAAAGGCGTCAAACACGAATATTTTTTCCGGCCTTCAGCAATTCCAATCATGTATTTTAATATTATGAGCAGGAGAGATGAAAGAAAAAACATTCTCCGCATCAAGATTGATTATTGCCCCGACGTTCCAGAAAAAATACCCCTTTATGTGATAAATACCCATCTTGAAAATTATGATAAATACAATCGCCAAAAACAGGCCAATATTCTTTATGAAAAATTAAATGAGCGAAGCGGCGCACATAAAATCGTCGCCGGAGATTTCAATGATTCAAAAATTATTCATCGCTTTATTAATCATCCTAACATGAGTCATTTTAATGAGCTGGTAGAACAAGAACAGAAATATGCCACTTATCCTGCTTGGAAGGATTTCCCAGATTCACTCTTCGATGCTATTTTACCTTCGAGATACTTAACTATTGAAAATTATTTTGTTCATCCTAAAAAAGTTTCGGACCATTATGCGGTTGTAGCAGATATCACTATTAATCATGATTTAGTGCCTGAGAATTTGTTGAAGAGAATGCTGGAAAGGTCCGGATAATTAATCGCATCGATTCTAAATTAATCACAAGAATTCCTTAACATTATTAAAACTAATCTTTACAAATTTCTTAAAATCTAATTTTCTATCTCTTAATTCGTGCAGGGCTAATTTCACGTGCGTGCTTCCCTTGGGAATCCTGAAGCCCGCCTGCACGCTTAAATAATCCAATTGTTTTAATGCTGCTGCCCGAGCCAGCATGGAAGCGGCGGCAACTTCAATATATTTAGATTCAGCTTTTTCAACTTGTATTTCACCAATGGTACACCCGGGATACTTGTCAACAACGTGCTTTCCGGGGGCAAGATAATCTGCGCAAGCCTGATGCAGTTTATTTAACATAGCGGTAATTTCCCCGCCGCGATTATATTCTTCTGGAAGAAGGCTTTTTATTTCACAGGGCGCAATTAATTTAATTTTTTCCGCCATAAGCGGAATTTCCAAATCATCTAAGGTTTTGCTGTCGGCAACCCCCAACCCCAATAATTTTTCCCGCAATTCATTATTTGCTTTTACTCCCGCAACAATCAAGCCGCCGAAGGTGTCTCCTTTCAAGCATTCGTCCGTGCCAATAATCCAGCCGGTTTCTTTTCGGAATTTTTCTTCCTTTACTTTTGTACCAATCCCGGCTTTTTCTAATTTGACTGCAATTTGTTCTACCGCTTCTGGTTTTCCCTGCAGCAGCAGTTTTCCGGAAGTGTATAACACGAGAGTAACTTCTTTGTTTTTTAAGCGCAGTTCTTCGTAAATGGTTTTTATTTTTTCCTCGGAAAAGCCTTTTAATTTTTTTAACTCCTCTTTTTTAACCTGTTCAAAGACGACCATAAGCATAAAGAAAGACTTAGGAATTTAAAAAAGTATCTTAAAAGAAATACGGGAGGAGTAATAATTCTTGAAATTAAGGCGAAAACTTGGGGTTGGGATTTAAGGGCAACGGGTTCGTTGCATTTACAATTTTATCATAATAAGCAATTAATTTCCTTCCTGCGATTGTAATTTTTTTAAATTGTGGTCGTCCACGCAGTTCGGTTCCATTCTTATCCCAACCTTTTAGAGGTCCTTTACTTAAATCATCATATTGTCTTACCACATTACACCACATCATTCTTCCAAATCTTATCCCATCTTCAACTAGTTCTGGATTTGTGAAATCTTGAGGAAGCCAGGTTCTTTTAGCGAGATACGCTGTTCTGTCATAATATTCTTTCTTTTCCAAATCCCGAAGTTCATTAATATAATCAGAAGAAACAAAATAAAGTCGGTCATCTAACAAATCCTTAGTAAGAAAAATATTATTATGTTCTTTAATTTGGTGTATGAAACCAGTAAATCCGCCACAATAATATCTATATCCAGAAGGTAGAAGCGGAGGATTTTTCTCTCCTGAAAAACTATGTAATCTATACATTCTAATAAAATCGTCTAAAGAAACTTTTCCTTTTATGACCTCTCTTGCTTGTCTAAATAAAAGTACATGAGCTATTCCAATAAGACCATATCCCTGCGCTATACTACCATATGCTTCCCGATTACCTCTAAGCTTTAATTCATTTAATTCTCTTTGAGTTTCTTCGTCTAATGTAGGATATTCCATACTCTTTAAACCACTCTTTTCTTTATAAACCTTTCTCTACTCGTTAGTAATACCAAACATTATGAAATTGGAGACAGCAGAAAAGCTTATATATCCTTCGTATATACTATAGATATATGGCAACCGAAATGATAACTGTTAAATTAGAAGATGTATTTTTAGGCGATATAGATGCTATTGTTAAAAAGGAAGGGTATCAGAACAGAACTGAGTTTATACGCAATGCTCTTAGGGAGAAAATCGAAGAGATTAAACTTAAGAAAGCAATGATGGAATTAGCTCGTTTCAAAGGCAGTGCTAAGAAAAAGACGACAGAAAATAGTTATGAAAAAATAAGAGTTAGGGCATTTGAAGAACTTTCTAAGAAGTTGTTATAATTTCTTCTGGTCGGTAATGTTTGACTACGTCTTCCAACTTTTTAAAATGTTTGTCTCTGGGGCACAATTCGAAAAGTGAGTGATTTATAAAAAGAGGAATTATCCCCCATATGT
>CAZKNU010000018.1:0-19701 GCA_964554235.1 uncultured Methanosarcinales archaeon
AGAGATAATATGCCTTCTTTAAAAAGAAAGTGTGAACTAGTTATGAAATTGAACACCATTAAAAATCACCCGTAACCTTTATAAATCAAGCCTCGTCTTTTAGCATTTATGGACTTTGAAGAAACTAAAACGACTAAAGTCAAAAGATTTATAAAAGAAACCATTCGAGTTTTGCGTATTACTAAGAAACCTAACCGAGAAGAATATAAAAGTATTGTTAAAGTTACCAGTTTAGGAATATGCTTGATCGGAGCAATTGGGTTCATTATATTCCTTTTAAAACAGATGTTATTTTGAAATGGCCGAAACACAGATATTTGGATTAAGGACTGCAGCTAATCGAGAAGATCAAGTTGTAGATTATTTAATTTCTAAACTACAAAAACATCCTAAAGGCATCTTAACCGTAATCCGACCGCACGGAATGAGGGGATATATTTTTATTGAAGCAGAGTCTAAAGTTGAAGCAGAAGCAGTTCTACAAGGCGTACCTTATGCCCGAGGCTTATTACCCCACGAAATTCCTTACCCAGAAATAGAACACATGCTGGAACAGGTTAAAGTAGAAATGAACATTAGGAAAAACGATATTGTAGAGATCATTTCTGGACCTTTCAAGCGGGAAAATGCCAAAGTCATCCGCATCAACAAGCAGAAAGAAGAAATTGTCGTAGAATTATTGGAAGCTGCTGTACCTATTCCAATTACCATTAAAATGGATGCAGTAAAAGTAGTTAGAAGGGATGAAGATTCTGAAGACGAAGAAGAGACGGCTTAAATAAATATGGCAAATGAATATTATCCTTTAGAAAAGGGAAAAGAATGTTATTGCCCCATAGATGGGGAAAAATTAGCTCACCCGCTAGGGGCTAGCGGATATCATGTCGACTGGGGGGGATTAGCGTGCCGTAATTGCGGTGCTTATTATTCTACTAACCTAAAAGAACATCCTAAAGAAGCGCGTAGATATTTACGTAGGATAGAAGCAACAATAAGAATGAAAAAAGAAGAGCTTCAATCATTAGAGAAAATTATTGAAACTGCTGCGGAACATGGGTTTCTTAAATAAAACTTAAAATTCTGTTTAAATTTAAGTATATTGCTCTTTTATTTTTTAAAAATGGACTTGGCGGGACTTTCGTGCAACAAATCTTTTTTGCTTGGTGGGCTTTAGCCCGCCGTACTTACCCAGATTGCTGGTTTTCGAACCCGCAGCCTTTCGCATGCGAAGCGAACGCGATAGCCGTTTCGCCACAAGCCCTACAATATCTTCTAACAGCACTAGCTTGTCATTTTTACATTTCAGCAAACAAGATGTATTGCCAACTTACCTTATGGTTTTTTATCGTTGCTTATCATAATTGATGATAGGTAGGTTACCACCTTTAGAGTCGTTGTAGGATATTAGTTCTTCTCCTTTTTTAGAATAATTGCGAGGACCAGTGATTATGTTATTTGAATTATTATTGCGCTGTTTTATTAAGCGATCATAGCAACTATAACAATAATCCCCTTGAATACGAAAAGCTTCATTCTTAACCCCGACCCAACCGTCTTCACCCACCGGCCCCTGACACCTATCACACAAATGAGTTTGACCGTCTTTATGTTCCATATTTGACACCCTAAAAATATTTATTTTTGCTTTTAACCGCTTACTTTAACTCTCCTTATACTTCCACCATCTCAATCTCAATATTCAATCCTTCCGGAATAGGTACTCTCATAACCAAACGAAGAGTTCGTTCATCAGCAGAAAGATCGATTAAGCGCTTATGAACTCGCATTTCATATCTTTCCCAAGTAGCTTTACCTTCTCCACTGGGAGCTTTACGAGTAGTAACTTTTAATTTTTTAGTGGGCAAAGGAATAGGTCCATGAAGTTTCACACCAGTTTTTTCGGCAATATCTTTAATATCAGAACAAATTTGATTGATTTTATCAATCTCCGTACTGGCTAATTTTATTCTTGCTCTTTGCGTCATGTTAACCTATGCATACACAATAAGTTTTTATTTGTTTACTGTGCTTTTATTTTTTAAATATCACCAAAAGACTCAAAATTTTGAACAAAATTTTGTGCCTTTTGTATATACAAAGGGCTTAAATTTTCTTCGCAAATTTATGTCCTTTGGTATATTAAATAAAAAAATGTAAAAATTACATTTCTTTTTTAACTATTTCCATACACATGCCTGCAGCAACGGTAACTCCGGAGTCCCTAATTGCAAACCTAGACATCTGAGGAATTTTACTGTTCGGTTCAATAACTACTGGCTGCATGGGTTTTAACCTGATAACTGCAGCTTCCCCGTTTCTTAAGATGTCTTTGTTTTCTTTGATTTCCTCACCAGTTGCTGGATTGATCTTTTTAAGTATTTCAACAAACTGACAAGCAACTTGAGCAGTGTGAATGTGGAATACTGGTGTATAACCAACAGTAACAACGCTAGGGTGCTGCATGATTACAACTTGAGCTGTAAATTCAGTAGCAACGGTAGGAACATTGTCAGAATGACCTAAAACGTCTCCCCTAGCGATGTCTTTCTTACCGATTCCTCTTACGTTGAATCCAACGTTATCGCCAGGTTCAGCAGAGTTCATGGCTTCGTGGTGCATCTCGATAGTCTTAACTTCACCACTGATGCCTTTTCCTTCTCTTCCTGGAACAACAGTAACTTTGTCACCTACCTTCATTACTCCAGTTTCAATTCTTCCAACTGGAACAACTCCGATACCAGTGATGTTATAAACATCCTGAATAGGCAATCTTAAAGGTAAGTTAGTTGGTTTCTGTGGAGCTTCAAACTTATTGATAGCTTCTAATAAACAATCCCCAGTCCACCAAGGCATTTTAGCGGGCTTCTTAAGGATATTTTCTCCCACCAATGAAGCCAAAGGAATAAATCTAACTTTATCAACTTTCCATCCTGCTTGAGCAGCGTGTTTCTTAACTTCTTCAACAACTTCTTTGTATCGTGCTTCAGAATAAGCAACACCAGAAATGTCCATTTTGTTAACTGCAACAACTAATTGTCCTACCCCAAAGATCTTACTTAATCTTAAGTGTTCAATAGTTTGGGCGTTAACACCATCGTTAGCAGCAACTACTAATACTGCACAATCAGCTTGAGATGCGCCGGTAATCATGTTTTTGATAAAGTCTCGGTGCCCAGGCGCGTCGATAATGGTAAAGTAATATTTATCCGTATGGAATTCTTTATGGGCTAGGTCAATGGTAACCCCTCTTTCCTGCTCTTCTTTTAAATTGTCCATAACGAAAGCAAATTCGAATCCAGCCTTGCCCAGCTGCTGAGCTCTTTCTTTCAGCTTTCGCATAGCCTGTTCGTCGATATTGCCTGAATCGTACAATAATCTACCTACAGTCGTAGATTTACCGTGGTCTACGTGACCGATGAATACTAAGTTAATGTGTTCTTTTGCTTTTGCCATTATTTATTTCCTCCGTTTTTCTCCAATAATTATGATTCTGAGTTTATTTCTCTTTTATTTTGGAGTTATTTATAAAGGTTACGGTAATAAATTAAATATAAGATTAAGCTAACCTTAAAAATCAAGTTAAGAGGTAAATAATCTTATTATATCGTTTTCTGAATTTGCGTAAATGGATCTTCACCGTATGCGTGAGCTCTTAAAAATCTTGCTGGAGAACCAACCACAACCTGATTGTTATTTAAGTGGGTAATAACGTTGGCACCCATGCCTACGACGACATTTTCTCCAATTTTTGCGCCTTGTCGTATTGCTGCATTCGCTCCAATGAGGGTGTATTTACCTACGGATACATTACCGGAAAGATGAGCACAACTTAACACCCCAACATAATCGGAAACTGTGCAATCATGACCAACATTAGCGTGTGGATTAACAGCTACAAAATCTCCAAGAGTTGTGCTTACTCCAACTCTTGATAATGGACCAATATATGCCCCTTTGCCAATCTTAACATCCGGTTCGATAATTGCAGTTGGATCTATCGTAGAAATAATTTCTAAAGTAGGGCAGGTTTGGATTAGCTGATGATAAATTTTTTCCCTAGTGTAAGGGTTTCCTGCTCCAATAATTACTCCTGTTAAACCGGAGTCAAGCAATTGATTTAAGTTAGCTACATTACTGATTACTTTAGCATTACCTGCAACTTTGGATCCCAATTTAGCAGAATTATCGTCAATAAAACCAACAACTTCATACTTACCTTCAGCTAGGAGGGTGCCATAAACGCACTTTCCGTGTCCTCCGGAACAGATTATTGCAACCTTGTCTATTTTTCATCAGCTCCTTCTTGATTTAATACCCCATTTAAAGTTTAAACGAAATAAAAAAAATAAATTTAAATTTCTATTAGTTAATAGGTCTTCTTACATAATTAAGGTGCGCTGAAACTACTTTCCCTTCTACTGGCTCAGGGATTTTTGCAGGAGATAATTCCCTATAACCTTTTGTATCATAACCTGCATGCCCCGCTTTTGAGGGAACCAACTCTAATTGCGTTTGGAAGATTGTTTCATAAGTTTTGCTTTCTGTCTGGCATACGACTATACCAATGTTTTTAAGATAGTTCAAAACTTTAATGCATTCTTGAGTTAGAAAAGGGTTAATGCAATCCAAGGTTACTCCCTTGTTTAGCCCCATCAAAAAATCTATTTTATCTTCTATCGTCCGTTTTGCGTGTTTAACCATTGTGTTAACCTCCGATTAATTTAATTTTAGTTATTTTCAACTATAATCTATATCATTAAGTCTGCCCACGGGCGCTTTCCGGCTCGCTTACGCTCACACCACGACGACGTAACCAAACGAAAGGAGCACCATAGCAGAATGGTGATAGCCAATGGTTTAGGAAGACGTTACCAATAAGGTTGTCGATGCCGTTGTTGCTGCTGCTGTCGCCAAGGATCAGCAGACGCCCGTAGGTTTCTCCTGCAACGAAATCATCACAATACCAAACACCTATGCTAGAACCGCAAAATTGCTTATGGTTTTCTAAATATTGTTTTGCTTGAGTTTCATTAACACCTAAAAATGGCAAGATTAAGGGGTGTTCTAAAGCAGAATCAACTGGAAACGCTCCAGAGCGAGATGCTTTTAATTTTTCATAAGGAATGATATATGCTCTTTTTTCACCCTGCTCAGCAAGTTTTACCCGTTGCTGAAAATTATCTTCTGGAACAAACACTGCGCCATTTCTCAAACCGGCATTAATTGCTGTCCTAATATTTTCTACCTCTGAAAGATAACTGGGAAGATGCGAAACTAAAACAATTTTAGAACCAGCGGAAGTTTTACCGGTCTCAATAGTGCTCCTAGTAGCATGGGCTTTTTGCCAAAGTAGTCGCCAAAAGGGTGAATCTTCTGTATCGACTTCGATTCTTAGCCCAACTAATTCCGACAGGAATGCTGCTTCATAGCCTGCCTTTGCTTGGTCTTTTGCATAGTCTTCAAGCAATGTTAGCCCTTTGAGTGCATACTTGAGTTCAGATGTTTGAATGTCTTCGTTTGTCATGGTTATAACCTCCTAATTTTTTAACAAATTTTAACAAAAATAATTTTAAACCCCTAATTCCCCAGACGACAATCCTTTCCTTTGGACAATCTGAGTTCGCACTCTTTCCTGTAATTCCGCCGGTAGTTTCTCAAACATCTGGTCGACCAGAGTGGAATTGCCTCTCCCTTCAGTAGCGGAACGCAAGTCACTGCTCCAGCCGATTAACTCAGCTACAGGAAGTTTGGCTTTAACTATAACCTGGTCTTCTTCCTGATTCATGTCCAGCAATTGCCCTCGTTTAGAAGAAACTATTTTAGAAATTTCTCCAGTATATTCAGTAGGTGCTTCAATGCGCATGATTTGTAAAGGCTCAAACATTACTGGTCCAGCCTGCATGATTGCTCCTCGAATACCTTCACGAACTGCTGGGTACATCTGTGCCGGCCCTCGGTGAATAGCGTCTTCGTGTAAGTTACAGTCCATTAAAATAACTTTAACATTCATACAAGGTTCTTTAGCTAATGGTCCTGCTTTCATCACGTCTTCAAACATGTCTAATACTAATTCCATAATCTCATTGATGTAAACTATTCCTCTGGTCTGGTCCATAAAAATATTGCCGTTGCAAGTAGCTTTAACCATTCCGGCAGTTTTAGTGTCCCAGCCGCATTCTTCGCGAAGGAAAGTAATGGTCTGCTCGTCCCGTTTCCGCAATCTTCCGGCAGTAACTTTTCCTTCTTTGATCCCTTGAGCGATTACTGGATCCAATGGCTCGACGACAAAGTAAAGTTTGTTGTGTTTATTAGGAGATTTACCCTCTGTTTCTGGGCTTTTCTTAGTAACTGTTTCACGATATACTACGATTGGCGGAGAAGTTTTTACTTCTACATTTTTTTCAGTGGTGATTCTGTTTTCAATAATCTCTAAATGTAATTCTCCCATTCCGCTAATTAAGTTTTGTCCGGTTTCTTCATTAATTTCAATTTTAATGGAAGGATCTTCCCGGCCAACTTTTCGCAGAACTTCAATTAACTTAGGTAAATCGGCAGATTTCTTAGCTTCAATAGCTTTAGTAATTACTGGTTCAAAGATGTGCTTGATTTCTTCAAATGGCTGTTCAGGTACCAGCGTTACCGTCTCTCCTGCAAATCCCAACACGCCTGAAATAGCTAAAACGTTTCCTGCCGGCAAAGATTCAATAATTTCCGGTTTAACTCCGTTATAAATGTAAACGTTTTGAATCCGCTGCTTTTGTTTAGCGTTATTGAGATAGACTTCCATTCCGCTTTTAATCGTTCCACTAAACAGCCGTCCGGCGGAAATATCTTTTCCGGATCGAGGATCGACTACAATTCTGGTAATAATAAAAGCAACTTGTCCGTTAGGGTTGCAATTGATTAAATCTTTTCCCATTTCTGATTCTGGATCACCCCGCCAAATCTTAGGAATTCGGTATTTTTGTGCACTAATCGGATCAGGATGGTGTTTAATAACCATGTCCAGGATAACTTCGTGCAAAGGCGCATTATCCCACACCCAATTTTTTCGTTCTTCCCCTTCCAGCTCATAAATTTTTAAGATATCCGAGAATTTAACATTCTTTTTCTGCATGTATGGAAATGACAAAGCCCAATTTTCCCGCGCGCTGCCAAAAGCAACACTTCCTTCTTGAACTTTAACTTTCCATAAGTCTTTATATTCAGGTTCAGCAATACGTTCAATTAAATTATTAAATTGGCTAACTAAAGTCATAACTCTTTCGGCAATTTTATCCGGAGAAAGTTTTAATTCTTTTACCAGTCGATCTACTTTATTAATAAAAAGTACCGGTTTAACTCTTTCTCGAAGAGCTTGCCTAACTACAGTTTCCGTCTGCGGCATGATTCCTTCAACTGCACAGATTAAAACTACTGTGCCATCAACTGCCCGCATAGCCCGAGTTACGTTTCCGCCAAAGTCAACGTGGCCAGGCGTATCAATAAGATTAATTAAGAATTCTTTTCCATCATAATTGTGAACCATGGAAACATTTGCTGCATCAACCGTCATTAAACGTTCCTGCTCGTCTTTGTGCAGCCAGGTTGCCATGCCTCCTTCCAGCTGCCCGGCAAATTTTTCCGCCATCATTCCTGCGGCTGCCAGCAAGTTATCTGTAAACGCGGTTTTTCCGTGGTGAATGTGTGCGCTAGTGCAAATATTTCGGATTTGACGGGGGTTCTGCGTAATTCGCATAACCTTGTCAACCATTTTTTCTGCCATTGTGAATTTACCTCATTATTAACTTGGTATTAACTTTGTATTAATTATTGAAATTTAACCCCCCACTAAAACGTATGTACTTCATGCACGGTCTTGTAGCTGTGCAGCTCCTTGCTGTTAAACCATAAAGCCAATTCTGTTTTTGCTTCTTCTAAATTTCCGGAAGCATGAATAAGATTTTCAATTGCTTTATTTTGCTCGTCAGTATATTTGAAAGAGTGGTGTGCAAAATCTCCCCGTATTGTTCCCGGCAAAGCTGATTTCGGCTCGGTGCCGCCAACCATCTTTCTTACATTTTCCACTGCGTTTATTCCTTCAATGCATAAAGCCAGTATTGGCCCGGCAGTCATGAAGTTCAGCAAAACCTTCAGCACTTTTTCTCCTCGGCGCTGGGCGACATCAAAATAATGTTTTTTTCCAAAATCTTCATCGATCCAGACCATTTTAGCGCCAATAATTTTTAATCCCGCATCTTCAAACCGGGAAATTATTCTTCCCATCAGTCCGCGCTTCACGGCATCAGGCTTTAGCAGCACCAAAGTTTTTTCTTTCATGACTCTCAGCTCTTTCCTCTTTCTTTTCTGGATGCTTCTGTCCAGCGTACCCTTAAAGGTTTCCTTTTTAATTTTAAACAATTTTTTTCGCATTTGGTTGAACAAAAGTAGGAAATTTTTCCGCTGACATAAACATACATTTTTCCTGTTCCTCTTTCAATGGATGTTCCGCAAAACGTGCATTTAGACATTTTTCCTACCTCCTGCCGCGCCGGGCACCGCCTAGACGCTGAGCTTCAATTTCTGTTTCCAAGAGCATTAAAATATCGCCGGTACGAACTGGGCCTTTAACATTTCTTCTAATGGCTTTGTTCTTATCCCGTCCGTCTAAAATCTGACACATAACTTGGGTTAATTCGCCACGCGTGCCGGTTCGGCCAACGATTTCTTTAACTTCAGCGGGAATGCCGGTAGTAAACCTAATTTCGCCTTCAACTTTTACTTCCTCGACCTTCTCGGTTTCTTTTGAAATTATCTTTTTTGCCATGAAAATTCACCTATTTAGATAATTTTGCTAAAGCTTCGATTGTAGATTTGGCTTCGCCTTCTTTTACGACCGCGACTGCGGCCGTAGAGACAGCTAGACCAGCAGCTGCACCAAGATCATCTTTTTTAGAAACGCCAAAACAAGGAATATTTTTGTCTTTGCACAATAAAGGCAAATGCATAATAATTTCCTTAGGACTGACATCTTCGGCATAGACAACTAATTTAGCAGTACCTTTCTCAATAGCTTTAGTTGTTTCATTCGCGCCTTTGCTTATTTTTCCGGTAGTTCTGGCTACTTCCACCGCTTCCAATACTTTTGCTTCATCAGACATTTTATTTACCCTCCGTAGATCATAAACAACCTTGGCAACAAATAAAGAACTTGCTACCTCGTTGGCTACCAACTCATTGGTAATGTTCATTAAAAAAGGGGCTTGTTTATAAAGATTTCCTATAAAATCATAAAAGCATTCAGTTAAAGTCAGCTGGGAGTAAAAATTTTGATTAAGTTGTCTCCTTTTTTTGCATATCCCAGTTTTTGATAATATTTTTTAAGTTTCATCTCAGACTCATCATTAAGAAAAAAAACAATATGTTTAATAGTTGCCTTTTTTGTTTCAGCCAATTCTCCAAAAATTTCATTAATTTTTACCAATAATCTCCAGGCAATTTTTTTCTTTGGTTTATACGAGCGGACATAAACAACATAATCGTTTTGGTCTAGATTAGCTAAAATTGCTTTTAAATATCCCGCCTTAAAGAAAAAAGAGGTTGCAACTATTTGAATTTCGTAAGGAAGCCCAGCTTTGTTGTTTTTATTATCATAAATTACAGATAACCGCATTTTATTTTAATCCTCTTGATGATTAATCTATCTCTCTTAATATATAAATTCTGTTTTTTTAAACTTATCCCTTTTTCAGACTACGTCTTTCTTTATAATTCACAACTTACTTAAACCTAATTTTAATTCTAAGTCGAGTATGTGCGGGATTATTGGTTATATCGGTGAAAAAGAGGCAAAGGATATTTTAATTGCCGGCTTGGAAAGATTAGAATATCGAGGCTACGATTCGGCTGGAATCGCTACGGCCAGCGAAAATAAAATCCGCATCAATAAAGTCCAGGGAAGGGTTGAAAATTTAAAAAAGAATCTGTTGCCGGGAAAAATTGGTATAGCCCATACCCGCTGGGCCACGCATGGAAAACCTTCTGAAAGTAACGCCCATCCTTTCACAGACCAAAATAATAATTTTTCCGTCGTCCATAACGGCATTATTGAAAATTATTTAGAGTTAAAAGAAGAATTAAGAGATGCAGGCATAACCTTTTCTTCAGATACGGATTCAGAAGTTATCGTCCATTTGATTGCTAAGAATTATGTTGGAACTCTTAGAGAGGCAGTCTTAAAAACGATAAAAAAATTACAAGGTGCTTATGCTTTTTGTGTTATAAAAAATAATACCCTCAAAATTGTTGGGGCAAGAAATGGCAGCCCTTTAGTAATTGGTTTAGGAAACAATGAAAATTTTCTGGCTTCAGATGTGTCTGCTCTGATAGAACATACTAAAAAAGTTATTTACTTGAATGATTTTCAAATTGCTGAAATCAAAAAAGATGAATTTAAAATATATGATTTTAATGACCAGCTGCAGAATTATCAAATCAAAGAGATTAATTGGAGTTTAGAAAAAGCGCAAAAACAAGGGCATAAGCATTTCATGCTTAAAGAAATCTTTGAACAGCCGGAGATTGTCGAAGAATCGTTAAAAGTTCCGATTAATATCCAACTTAATCAAGAAAAATTTTCCAGAATAATATTTATTGCTTGCGGCACCGCCAGTTATGCCGGATTAATTGGAAAATATTTAATTGAATCTGTTGCTAAAATTCCGGTGATTAATGAAGTTGCTTCTGAATTCAGATATAAAGAACCGTTAATCTCAGAAACGGATTTAGTAATTGCTATTTCTCAAAGCGGGGAAACTGCGGACACCTTAGCGGCCATCCGTTTAGCCAAAGAAAAAAAAGCTAAAACGCTGGGAATAATTAATGTTGTAGACAGCACTATTGCCCGGGAAGTAGATGAAGTTATTTACACTCGTGCCGGCCCAGAGATTGGTGTGGCTTCCACTAAAGCTTTTATTTCCCAACTGATTATTGTCTATAAATTGGCTTTTAAGTTAGCCGATCGAGAATTTCCTGCTAAAGACCTTATTCAAAAAATCAAAGAAGTTCTAACTTTAAATGAATCGATTAGAGAATTAGCAAAAAAATATTATTTATATCAGAATATTCTGTATATCGGCAGAAACATTAATTTTCCGTTAGCTTTAGAAGGAGCTTTAAAATTGAAAGAGATTTCTTACATTCATGCCGAAGCTTATCCGGCAGGAGAACTTAAACACGGCCCGATTGCTTTGGTTTCAGAAGACCTGCCTACGGTGGCCATCTGCCCCCAGGATCATGTTTATGCTAAAACTATCAGCAATATTGAAGAGATAAAAGCGCGCAGCGGCAAAGTGATTGCCATTGCTACAGCAGGTGATGAAAAAATAAAAAAGATCTGCGAGGATGTGATTTATATCCCTAAAATGGATGAAGTGCTGTATCCTTTACTAATCGCTATTCCCCTGCAATTGTTTGCTTATCATATTGCAGACTTGAAAGAATGTGATATTGACAAGCCGAGAAATCTGGCAAAATCAGTTACTGTTGAGTAAAACAAGTTTATTTATTACTTAACTATAATTAGCCCCAATTATCACTAAACCACAACAATCCATATAAACTCTTTTCTAAAAAACAAATATCATGAAATATGCTCATCTGGCAGACTTACATCTAGGTTCTTGGCGGGATCAAAAGATGCGTGACTTATCCGTCAAAGCTTTTCTTACTGCGATGGACCAGTGCATAGAAAAAAAAGTGGATTTCATTCTCTTTGCCGGCGATCTCTTTAATACCTCTCTGCCCTCTTTAGACACGCTTAAAATAGTTACTAAAAAATTAAAAGAGTTGAAAGACCAGGATATTCCTCTTTATGCCCTGGCTGGTTCCCATGATTTCTCCCCCAGCGGAAAAACTATGCTGGATGTGCTAGAAAATGCCGGCCTGTTAAAAAATGTCTGTAAAGGCAGAATTGACCCGGAAACCAAAGAGCTGCTGCTTAATTTTGCTGTCGATCACAAAACCGGAGCAAAAATTACCGGCATGTTGGGAAGAAAAGGGCTGCTCGATAAAAAATATTACCAAAATCTTTCCAGAGAATCTCTGGAAACAGAACCGGGCTATAAAATTTTTATGTTCCATACTACCCTGAGCGAATTAAAACCAAAACATTTGGAAATGCTGGAATCCCAGCCGGCATCCTTCCTGCCAAAACATTTTAATTACTATGCTGGAGGGCATATTCATCATCCTACTAAAGTTGAGCTTCCTGAATATGGGACTTTGACTTATCCGGGAGCTTTATTTCCAAATAATTTTGCTGAAATTGAAAAATACAGCCAAGGCGGATATTACTTAATTTCGGTTGAAAACAACCAACAAGTTATCGAATGGATCCCTTTAGAAATAATAAAACATCACCCTCTTTCTCTGGACAGCAAACATCAATCTCCAGAAGCTATTTTTTGCCAAATTATGGACTATTTCAGCAACAAAAATTTAACTGGCGCTTTAGTTACTATCCGCCTTTCCGGCACCTTAGAACAAGGCAAGGTTTCAGATATTGATTTCAAACAAATATTTAATTATCTTTATACTCAAGGCGCTTATTTTGTAATGAAAAATACCGCAAAACTGGATTCAACAGAATTTGAAAACATAAAAATCACCACGGCAAATCCAGAAACTGCCGAAGAAGAAATCATTAAAGAACATCTGCAGCAAATAAAGCTTTTTGATCCGGAAACTGAACTGCAATTAACTCAGTCTTTGCTGAAAGCCTTGAATACTGTAAAGAAAGAAGGCGAAACGGTTACTGATTTTCAAAAAAGAGTGGAAAGCGAAGTTGATAAGTTGTTGAATTTATAATAAATTGTTAAAAATATAAAAAGGTCTTTGAATTTATTCTTTAGATTTAAAAAGGATAAAAGAGAGAATCGTTAAAGAAAAACCATTAAAAAAAATATTAAAATAAAAAAAGAAAAAGATTTATCTTCTTCTCTTTAGGTAGACGATTACAAAGGCAGCAATAATTAATATTACAGCAATTGCTGCTACCCAAGGCCAGGCTGCTTTCTGTGCGGCAACTTCTCCGGCAACTTCGCCAGCAACTTCACCAGCAACTTCACCAGCAGGTACTTCACCAGCAACTTCACCAGCAGGTACTTCTGCAGCTGCTGCTTCAGCTTCTTTAGTTTCCTCTGCCTTAACACACTTACCATCGATTAAAGTATAGCCTGCCTGACAATTACCTCCCCCGCCTGCACTTCCCCCGCTGCTGCTGGTTGTACTATCACTGCTTGACGGTGTTCCCGGCTGGCCGCCAGCCCAATTTGAGAACTCGCAGGGGATCTCCCAGATACAGTAATCAGTTCCCGTTTCTACAAGAGTAGCATTTGAGGTTCTGTCTACACAATTCGCATTGCTGCTATCGCAGTTCCATAACGCCGCGCAGGTGCCCGTTCCCGGAATTTTAATCCTGCATTTTTGCGGATATAAGTTGTTAACGATTTTATCTCTGGTATCATCAATCATCCCGACGTAACCTATAGTAGCTCCGGCGGCAGTGGTAGTAGTCCCGTTTTTCATGGCCGCAGCACTGCTAACTTCCCTAACTTTGGGGCTCATTCCGGATTTAGTCAAAGTAATGTTGATAAATTCAATCTGCGCTTCGCCGTCAGTAGTATTTAACAATACGTTTGCGCTTCTTCCAGCGGTGTAGTTGGTAAACATTCCGTCTTCGGTTCCCAAAATATGCCCCTGCCAATGCTCATAACCACCAGCCTGGTCCAAATCATAATAAACATTCCAGCCGGTGGGCACATCTATCCTCGAGACAAACTTGCAGAAGGGGCAATTTGCATTGCTTTCAGTAATGAATGAAGAGCAGGCGCTCACGCTACATTTCCCGGCATCATCACAAACTTTTATTTTAAAGTAGTAAGTTGAGTCAGGAAGCAGGCCATTCGTTAAGGAGGCATAGCCCCCATCAGCGTAAATTTCAGCCAAATGTTCTAATTCATAGCTATCTTCATTCGTCGGATCCCGCTGTCCTGGAATATAAATAGTTGCATTTAATGACGAAGCTAAGCAAGTACTGTCCCTATTGTAAAACAGTATCGTCCCGTTAGCTGGCTTATCGGTAAAGTAAGAGATAACCGCGCTATCCGGGTAAACCTCCTTAACTACACCAGTAACCAAGGGCATCCGCGTGTCCGTCCAGGTTGATGCTTCTACCCCATACCCGTTCTTTTCACAGAAAGGATGATCTTTACAGGAATAATTTCCGCAGCCGCCCACCGTCCAGCAGTCAGCATCCTTACCATACTGAACAAATCCGGCAGCAGAGCCTCCTTTCTTAGCTTTGTTAGTTGCATCAGTTTCATAGCCATACATATCAAAGAGCTCAAAGTCCTGCGAGCCCGGCGTAACCCAGCCCGGATCAGCTGTATCTGAAGGGTTGGTAACATTATGAACAGCATCAGCACTGGCTACTGCCACTCTGATATCTTCTCCCGGCGTATACAAATCAGGGAATTTTTTTAATTCCGTTTTGTCCACCGCCACCATTGCCCCGCCCACAACTGTGCACATCAAGTAGGTTTGACTTGATGCTTTTATCTCTGCTAACTGCCAACTTCCGTCAACACACCGGTAAACAGCAGGACTTTCAGAAACACTGGCTGAAGTGTTATCATAAGTCCAAGCATTCTTAATGTAAAACTCGTATCCGCCAAGGCTGGAATTATGCTTTAATTTACAGCCGTTGGAATTAGCGTCATTGCCATCGGTATCCAAGTACCAGTAAAACTTAGATGTATTTTGGCCTGTTCCCATCACTGCTGACGCTCCTGTCCCCATTTTCATGTCATTACAAGCTGCGCTATCCGCGGGACTGTCAACAGTAGTTCCAAAACCAAAAGCATCACCCATGTCTTTCATTCCAAAACTGGTAATATCAACTTCATCAGGTACAAGTGCAGCATCTGCTCCGGTAGTATCATTAGCATCACTTCCTAAAGGTATCGGCGGCCCGCCCATATCCATTCCCTTAAACATTTCCATCCCGACGGCAGGATTACACCATCCATCCACCCATTTAAAGAGCGTACTATTTAAGGCAACACATGCTGCCGACGTCGTTGCATTAAAGCTTTTAGGCTGACAAGGACCGATACTTGTACTATTGTAACATAAAGGATGTTCATCGCACAATGTAAAATCAGTCTGCAAGCTTGAATTCCAGTAGCATTCAAATGCTTTTTCATCGCAGAAATTGCTCGTGGGGTTCCACTTGCAACCAGGTTGAAGACTGCAATTGCCTGAATTAAAAGAGTACTGCGGGCAATTATTTTCTTTGTTTACATCACAGAAAGGCCAAGGTTGGCTAAACCAGCCGCAGCCGGTTTGGTTCGTACATTTAGTTTGATTCCCATCATACTTAAAGCACTGCATGCCTGAACCGCCCATAGCTGGGCCAGTACCGCCTGCCTGCATCCCAGCCATCGTCTCTCCGCCAAACCCTTTAGGATCACATAAGCCGCTGGTCCAGGAGCAGCCGCTCACAGCAGTACATAAATCCTGAGTAGTTTTCTCCCAGCAACTTCCTGCCACACCGCCACCGCCACCGCCAGCACCGCCCATCTTTTTTCCTTCGCAATGCGCGCCCATATATGGGTCGTCAGTCTCCCAGTAGCACCATTCACTGTGATTATAAGAAAGATTGCTTGCACTAATACAATCAGTTTCAGTATCCCATTTCCAACAAGAGAAACTCATGTGGTCGCAATGGCCGGCATCCGCGCCTTGCTGCTGACACCAATTATCTACATACCAATTACATTCTGAATGAGATTCACAAATAGTACTCCCATCATCATCATACTGAACGCAATTGTGCCAAGCGCCCGTCCAGGCTGGATCAGGATCGCAATACCCTCCCGTGCCCGTACACCAATCATCGGTTACCCAAGTACAATTTTTTTTACTATTATTCACATACTTTGCTTCATCAGTCTGGCAATCCGCCTTGCCATAGCCGGTACACGTAGCTGCATTACCGCCCATAGTCCAATCCTGCTCGCACATACCGCCAAAACCAGAATGCCAGCTGCAATTGCCATTAGCTTGACAGCCCGTTTGATTATTATCCTTTTTCCAGCAGGCTGCTCCAGGCAGGTCACACCAGCTTCCCCAATTTTCATTTATCCAGACGCAGTTTTCAGCCTCACAATTGCTTTGAGTTGTAAAGATGAAGCAATCTTTTCCAAATGAAGCAAACATAGCTGCTCCGCCGCAGAAGGGATCGCTGTAACACATTGAGTCTGCGCAGTCCATTTTATTATCCCCATTATTATCTACTCCATCCCAGCAGACTTCCATTGAACTTGCTCCGGATATATATTTGCATATCCCCGTCTCCCATTTGCAAACTGCCGCGGCACTAGTGTTCCCGCTTTTCCCGCCGGCACTTTTGCAAGTACTTTCATCATAACATTTATCGCATCTATTCTCACAGGTTTTTTCCGCCTTGGACACGCATACACCATAACTTTCATCATTAGGATGAGCCGGGTCAGCTTGCCACTTGCACTTAGCTTTGCTTGCAGCACAATAAGTAGATGGCCGAGGACAAGAAGTTTGAGTACAAGTTGCTGTAGAATCACCCATAAAAGTACAGGCGCCGCATTGTGTATCACAATCCCCTTCAACTAAACCTTTCTTAAACTCTTCTTTAACCTCACAATAACCATATCCATTTGGTGCTCCCGTATTTGATTTAAATTTACATATCTTTGATGCCGAAGCAACACACGCTAATTTAGCCGCATCTGCTGAGGTCCAATTTTTTCCATCGGTCTTATAATTACAAGCATGGCAATCCTTATCACAATTCTTTTCTTCATTAAACTTATAATCACATCTCCCTAAAGATAGCCTTACGGCCGTAGCCGGGTCATTTGTGCTGGGATAAGTATCTAAAATCCACTTTCCCCCAGCTGCTACACAACTCTGCTCGTTATCCAAAATCATGATATTTTGCTCTCCGCCGCTAAAAACATCCGCGCCGTTAAATTTACATCTATCCGTTGTATTATCCCATTTACAGGGCATAAGCCAGGGATAACCGGCAATTTGCAGACAAGTCTCATTGTTAGTATAAGCATTATAGTCTTCACAGTAAGTAGCTCCTTCCGGCGGTTCTTCCATCTGCTCCCGGCAGGACTGATCAAATTTATCTGGTACGCAACTGCTGCCCTGCCATTTACAGCACGAACCTAAATTAGGAATATTATTACATACTGTTTGGTTGGAAATAAAACTACAATTCAACTGCCCATTAGGGATTATTGAAAAGTTGGTCCCGCAAGAAGGAGTGGAAGAACTGGTATTCCAGAAACAAGTATGTTTTCCATTAACTGAATCGTTAACACCTGTTATATTCTGGCAAATAGCTTGCTCCCTATCAAAGATGTAACAGCCAGGATTCCATTCAACAAAAGTAAATTCATTGCTCATCGATCCAGCTACAGGAGTATTGCACGTCGATGCAGAAAAATTCCACCAGCAATAATTTGTATCTAAACAACCATACTGCGCAGTTAAATCGCTGCATGATTTTGAACTGACATTTACAAAGCACCAGGTGCCGCTATAAGCACAATCTATTCCTGGGTGAAATAAATTACTTGCGTCCAAACAACCAGTTTGATTGCTGTCCCAGCTCCAGCAGCCCTGCTCCTGGCACCAGCCCCCGCTATAACTTTCCCAAAAACAGTTGCCCACACCATTGCAAGTGTTCTCGCTATTATAATTCCAGCATCCTCCTTCGCTGCACCACTTGCCCGTGCTATCCCAGGTGCAGCTTAAGTTAGCAGTATTATTTACACAATAACTGGCATTAAACCCACCGTAAATACTGCAGGTGCGTTCCGAACAATAACTTCCGCCCCAGCTGCAATTGCCCGCAGTGCAATCAGTAGAATTTGCATAATTCCAACAGGAATCTTCTTCGCATTGTGAGCCCCACGAATAGGTTTTCCATTTACAATTTTTTCCATTATAACCTTTATGCGACTGGCAGGTAGCTAAATTAGTATCGGAATAATCCCAGCAGCTAGTCTGATCGCACCTTCCCCACTCACAGCCGGTTACATTCTGGCAGCCGGATTGGTTATTATGGCTCCAGCAACTCTTATCCCCGGGACCTTGACAAGGATAATCGTATTCAGCAGCGTTATATGTACCCACCCAGCTGCATTCTATGCCATAAGTAGTATTGGCAGTAGTACAGCCTGCCTCATTGCCATCAAAAGACCAGCAGCCAATTTGACCGCACCATCCCGAAGAAGTACCGCTCCAGCTGCAGGATTTATTGATAAAAGAGGAAGAAGAAAGGGTATTTGCTGAAGTACATTCAGCTTGTGTGAAAAAATTCCAACAGCCTTTTTGTTCGCACCAGCTTCCCCAAGGGTCGGTATGCCACTTGCATTCAACATTGTTCCCGCAAGTGGAGCTGGTATTCAGCAGCCAGCAATTGGCAGTTACGGCCTCTGCCTTTTGAGAAATTAACACAAGACTAATGACAAGCACCAGAAACAAAATCAAAACTCCTAACTTCTTTTTTACCATTTTTTTCACCCTCTTTTTTGAAACCTTAACCAATAATAATAATAATAATTTAAAAAAAGAAAAAAATAAAATAAAAATATTTACCTTCTTCTCTTTAGGTAAACGATTACAAAGGCAGCAATAATTACAATTAACGCAATTGCTGCTACCCAAGGCCAGGCTGCTTTCTGTGCAACGGTTTCTCCGGCAACTTCTCCGGCAACTTCACCAGCAGGCACTTCACCAGCAACTTCACCAGCAGGTACTTCACCAGCAACTTCACCAGCAGGTACTTCTGCAGCTGCCGCGCCAACGCCTTTCTCACCAATAATAAAGTAACTAAATCCTGGTGTGGTTGCCGTATAGTGGACAAAAGCGCCATCATCTTTAACAAAGGCAGTTACTAATTCGTTCCATTTACCATCAGCAAAACGGTAGATAGCCACTTGGTTTTGAGTCAATCCTTTTTCAGTCAACCAAGTTTTTTCAACTTTAAAGTCAACTGCTGCGTTTTTAATTTTGTCGTCTGTTAAAGTTACCCCTTTGGTAATCTCTATTTGTTTGTACACTTTACCACTAAAGCTTGCTACTGTGCTTGGTAAACCATCCACTTTAGCAACTTTTACCCAAGTCCCATAAACTGTGCTAGGAACTACAAAAGATACTTCCGTAACCCCAACTACACCATTAGCAACTTCCACCGTTGCCGTTTCACCAGCATTAATGGATGCCCAGACTTCTTTACCGAATTGCCCGGTAACTCCAGCAGAAGATCCTCCGCCAGATCCACTTACACCTGAACCGCTACTAGCTGCCGAATCGGTTGCAAAAGTTACTGATTCAGTAACATTGTTAGACAATTCATCAACACAACGCATATTAAATGTATAACTGGTTCCCGCAGTCAGGCCGGTATAAGTTAAAGTGTAGGATGAACTAGAGCCCGTAATACTGCCCTGCCCTTTGGTATCCTCACAATAGATTACATCTGCAGCCGTAGCAACATCCAGTACTAGCTTATTGGTAGTTGAACTGCTTGACCTGGTTACAGTCGTGGCAGGAGCAGTATAATCCGTCCAGAACGTAATCGTTTCTGTTGCATTTCGGTTATCA
>CAZKNU010000019.1:0-18084 GCA_964554235.1 uncultured Methanosarcinales archaeon
TAGAAAAATTCTTAAATAGGAAGATTTCAATATATTAAATGGTAAAACAAAAAAGTAAAGGAAAATTATTGTTGTACGGTTTAATTGTGGTTTTGTCTTTATTCGGCTTAACCCAAGTCATCGCTCAGAGCCACGGCTTATATTTAAAATTGGAATTAGCAGGACTAATTTTCTTGTTGACGCTCTCCATCATTGGTTTTTGGGGCTATGGTAAAGCTTGGGGAGAACGAGCCCTATTTTTTATGTTCTGGTTTTACCTTATTAATTTAATGCTGCTGTGGTATTTTAAAGATGCATTATATCTGGTCTTGTTACTATTAGCTTTGATCGGTTTATTGATGGGCATGCCTAAGAAAAAATGCTGCTGCTGTCCTTGCCCAAAAACCAAAGGGCCCGGTTCCTTAGAACAAAGCCCTAAGAAAAAGGAAGAGCCGGCAGCTGAAGCTAAAGTTACTGAATCCAAACCCGCTGTAAAACATACTCCCGGGAAATACGTTGCCAGTAAAAGAAGCAATGTTTATCATGCTCCTAAATGTGATTGGGCTAAGAAAATTAAGAAAGAACGGCAAGTGTGGTTTAATAGCAAAGAAGAAGCCTGGGAAAAAGGATATAAGAAACACGATTGCGTGCAGTGAATTTAATCTTTTTCTTAATATTTTTTATTTCTTGCTTGGGTCTAATATCCCGTAGCTTGCTACGGTGTTTGATAATTAATACTAAAACCAAGCAAGATTAAAAATACCCCACAGCTTGCTGTGGTTGGAATTTTTATTTTAGGGACTTAACTTTCTTACCCTGATTAAAATAACCTTTATTCCGGCAATAAGCCAGCATTTTATCAAAAGCTTCTTTGATTTCTGGGAAATCTTCCATATATTTTCCGTGAAATCTCCTGACCATCTCTTCCGTCCAACCGACCCAATCCTTTTTGTAATCAAGCTCATGGGCTAAAGAGTCTAAAGCATCAATGGCCTTGGCAAACTTTGCTTCTTTGGTTTCCCTATCTTCAAATTCAAGAAATAAATCAACAAATTTATCTTTTAGAATTAGGGGAACTTTTTCCTGCAATTTTATTAATGCTTTCATTTCTTGTTCTTTTTTGTTTTTCCTTTTTTTTTCGTGATGGATGGGTATGTCGCCAGCTTCTATTTCAACAACGTCGTGATATATTAAAAGTTCATAAACTTTTAAACGGTTAAGTCGGCGATTTTTCATAATACTTAAAAAATAATCGGCAAGAATCAGACAGCTCCAGCTGTGTTCTGCTGAGCTTTCTTTTCTTCCAGAAACTGAGCAGGCTCTCTCAACATTCTTCAATTCATAAAATTTCCTTAACTTGTTAATTTCTTCCATAAGTAAACTAAAACGGTTCTCTTATAAAAAACTTACTTTTTCCAGAAATAAACAACGTCAATCTTTCTTAGGGTCTACTTTATTCAGCGATAACTCTTTAGTAGCGAGTACTAAATATTTTTGCACTGGAGCGTCGTTTGAGAGAGAAGATTTTTCATATAAAGTAAATGGTTACTCTATTACTTTATATGTCAAATTAAATTAGTAATATATTCTCTGAACATATCCTTTTATCTATTTACGGTGGTCGGGATACTCCTTATGCGTGTAATCCTTATGATCAGGATACCATGAATTATCGTGATGGGCCACATAGGGATGATAGCCATCATTATAGCCATCCTTATAGATATATTCACTATCTTTATAGTCAGAATGTGTACATATTGCGGGGTATATGCCACTTAACACTTGCGCAACCCTTTCATTCCCAATCTTGCTAACATCAATCTTCTTTCCATTCAATTCCACAACAGTTTGTTCTAATTCCATTTTAGTTTACCTCCAAGTTTTACGAAGAGGTTCCAGAAACCGATAAGGTTTCTGATACCTCCGCTTTGGCTAATTCTTGTTTTACTTTTTCACCAATGTGTGAAAATAACATTTTGTAGCTGGAACAGTAGTAATCCTTGCTATCAATCGTCCCAGTAACACTGTAAGCATTATGCATGCAGCCGGAATTACATATTTTATTATACTCACAAGGCTGGCATTCGCTCATGCGGGAAGCTCGTCCCTGCAAATGGACTCTCTTGGCAGAAGTAAGAACTTTAACCAGGTCGTCCGCATTAATGTTCCCAAACCTGAAATTAGGAAGGCCATCAAATCTTCCGCAGGGATAAATGTCACCTTGCGGGCCGATGGAAATAAAATTGTACTGGCATCTGCCGGTAAAAGAGCACTCTCTCGGCTCTTCAGTAATAGCAGCCCTTATCAAATCATCAAACGGATCTATCCTAATCTTAGAGCCGTCGGTAAACCAAACGTCAAAAAGTTTGATTAATTCCTGTCCGTATTCTTCAGGGCCTATGCCTAATTCCTGATAGCATCCAGTTGCTCTTCCGGCTTTGATTAATGGATTAAGCTGAATGCTGATATTTTCTCTTTTAGCAAATTCATAAATCTCCGGAAGACGGTTAAGGTTAAGCCGGTTTAATACTATTATAATCCCACCGCCGATGCTTCTTTTGCGTTTTCCTTCACCAATTGTTCTTTCCTCGGCTTTCTTAACTGCTTCCAACGTTTGATAAAAGCTGCTTTCCCGGTTTCTGAACGGCCGGGTTAAGTCATGCAGTTCTTTAGGTCCGTCCAGACTAAAGCCTAAATGGAAATCATTTTCAACGCAGAAATCCAAAACTTCATCGGTAACTAAAGTTCCATTAGTCTGAAAACCATTGTCAATTTTTTTTCCTTCATGCTTCTTCTGCAGCTCAACTGCCCGGCGATAGAAAGATAACGGCATCGTTAAAGGCTCTCCGCCGTGCCAAATGAAATTAACCGATTGGTGAAGAGAAACCACTTTATCAATCATGTTTTCAAGCGTTTGTTCACTCATAACACCTTTTTCTGCTTCCGGACTAACATAACAATATTTACAACCCAAATTGCAGCCGTGCGTAGGCTTAGCAATTACGGTGATTTTTTCCTGCTCGTAGCAAGTTTCAGTCATTTTACTGTTATTTACTCCTTAATAGTAAATAGGTAAGTAGGACAATTAATAAAACTTTTTCCCTAATTTCTCATTAAACCGCAATATTTAAATACTATTATTGCTTTTTGCTGGATAATGGTCACAGAACTTAATAAATTAGATCTCAAAGATAAAAAAATACTTTATCAATTAGACCTTAACGCCAGACAGCCTAACTCAAAATTAGCTAAGAACGTTGGACTAAGCAAGGACGTTGTAAACTATAGAATTAAAAAATTAGAAAAGTTGGGTTTAATTAAGGGTTATTACACAATCATTGATTTCTTTCGTTTAGGCTATTCCAGCTTGAGAGTTTACTTAAAATTATTGGACACCACTCCTGCAAAAGAAAGAGAAATCATCAACTTCCTTGCTGAACATAAAAAAATATTTTTTCTGGCAGAAATTGACGGCCCATTCGACCTTGCCTTTGGCACTTGGATTAAAGACATCTATGAATTTGAGGATTTTTATCTTGATTTCAAGAAGAAATTTAAGCAGTATATTGGTCAAGAACACCTATCCCTTTTTACAAAAGCACATCATTTCCATAGGGCTTATTTATTAAATAAAAAATTTGACGAAAGTAAACCGGAATTTTTTGGGAGAGAGAAAGTGATACCACACGATCAGCTAGATCTGGATATTCTTAAAATACTTGCCCAAAATTCACGAGCCCAAACTATAGAAATATCACAAAAATTAAACATTCCTCCAAGAACGGTTGCATTTAGAATCAAACAATTGGAAAAAAAGAAAATAATCCAGGGCTATCGTTTCATTTTTAATTTTGGTTTGTTTGGATACGAATACTATAAAGTAGATTTAATCCTTAAAGATATTTCTAGAATTAAAGAATTACTTAATTATGCTCATGCACACCCCAATATTATCTATGTTGATGAAACAATCGCTGGCTCTGATTTTGAGTTTGACCTAGAAATAGAAAGTAAAGAAAAATTCATAAAAGTTATAGAAGAACTAAAAACAAAATTTCCAGAGATTAGAACCTGGAGTTATTTTGCATTAAGACGATATCAGAAGCTATTGTATTTTCCTGAAATATAAATCCCCCATCTTTCTTTTTGTTCTTGATGGCTTACCGTATTTGCAGATAAAAAGAACCGTCACTTCTTCCAGAAATAAATTATCAAACCGATAACGGCAACAGAAATGGCTGCATCGGCAAGGTTAAATGCCGGCCAAATCTTAAAATCAAGAAAATCAATTACATAACGCCGGAACAGGCGGTCAATTAAATTGCCGGCTACTCCTCCTAAAAAAAGAGCAGAAAATAATTGCGGGGCAATTCGTTTAGGAATTTTTCCATAGAACAAAATAATCAGTAAAGCAACTACTAAAGAGATAAAAGTAAGCAGATGGATCTGGTCTTTAAGGATTCCAAAACCGGCGCCAGTATTCTGCACCAAATGAATTGCAAGCCAGCGAAAATCCAGCTCCGGTTGATAGCTAAAGATTAAATATTTGGCAGCTTGATCTAAGACTACGATTAAAACACAAACTGACCAGAAAAGCAATTGCGGTTTGTATTTGTTTAAGTCTACCATAAACGTTCTTTTTTTTCTACCCCTGCAGCTCGTTCCAAATTAGCCATACGCTGATCTAATGAAGTAAGAATAGCTTTTAAGGTATCTAACTTGCTCTGAATTAATTCTAAATCGCGGTCACGCGTTCCCGCTACAGGTTCCCGCTGAGCATAAGCTGAAGGATGTGATAAAGAATCTCGTTGTCCTCTTGATCTTCCCGCTGCCTGCGGTTCAGAAAAGGATGGTGCAGAAGGATGTTCTTCAGCAGGAAAGCTTTCGTCAAGGTCTGAGGGTTGCTGACCTAAGTTAAAATCGTCTTCCTCTTTTGGAAAACCCAGCTCTTTTTCAGCAGTTTCATCAAAATCAAATTCATCTTCTTTTTTCCAGAACATTAACTTATCTAACAGACCCATACTAAAAAGGATAATTTTGCAGTTTAAATTATTTTTGCTTTCAATTTTGTGATAATAATTTATTTAATATCTATTTTTTTAATAGCTTTAATATACTTTTTCCAAACTCTTCAGCAGCAGACGGCCCGTTGGCAGTAATAATCTTGCCATCAATGGTTACTCTTTCTCCGGTAAAGGTCGCCCCTTCCTTTTCTAAAACTTTCTGCTGGTTGCCATCCCCATCCCAAACCGTGGCTTTTTTTCCTTCCAAAACGCCGGCATAAGCAAGAATAGTCGGAGCAATGCAAATAGCTGCCAATACTTTTCCTTCAGTAATTGCTTCCTGCGCAGTCAGGTGAGCCTCCACATCGTGCTGGTATTTTACCGCTCCTGGCCCGCCGATAAATACGACGGCAGCATAATCAGCAACATCAACTTCATCTATGGAAACTGTTGCTGTTGCCGTTCCCCCTAAACCCCCTTTACAGATTCCTGCCTTTTTAGAAGCGGTAACCACTTCAATTCCGGCCTTTTCCAGAATCTTTTTAGGAGTATTGTACTCTAAATCTTGGTAGCCTTCCTGGGCAATAATGAATAAAGCTTTCATCTTAAAGCTGAAGAGTAAGTTATATATAAAATTTAGTAAATAACATTCAGTAAATAATTTTGTGCATATAAAGTTTGGTTAACTAATTTAGTTAAACCTGGGTTAGTTAAACAAATCTTAAGAAAAAGATTTAAAGTAGTGTTCATTAAATTAGTTTAGTTATGGACCCTAGAATAAAAGAGGAAGTGCAAACAGAAAAAATTAAGAAATCTTTACTTATTTCTATTTTTGAAGGCAGTTTCTGGTCCATCATGATTGGTTTGGGAGAAAAATATCTTTCTGCTTTTGCCGTTTTTTTAAAAGCTACCAATACTCAAATCGGCCTGCTGACTTCTTTACCGATATTATTTAGTTCTTTAAGTCAGTTTTTTTCACCAGACTTAATTGAAAAATTCAAATCCAGAAAAAAATTAGTAATTTTGGGCGTTTTGATTAATGCGTTCAGCTGGCTGTTAATCCTTTCAGTATTTTATCTAGGTAAGTACAAAATATATTACTTAATTTTGTTTGTAACCATTTATTGGGTTGCCGGAGCGATTCCTTATCCGGCCTGGAACAGCTGGATGGGCGACTTGGTTAGTCCAGAACAAAGAGGCTCTTATTTTGGAAGAAGAACTAAAATAACCGTATTAATTATTTTAATTTTTACCGCTTTGGGAGGAATACTCTTGGATTGGTTTAAAATTGGTTTGGAAAAACCTTATGCGGGCTTTGCAGCCGTATTTCTGGTAGCAATGCTGGCCAGGTTAGGATCTGCTCTCATGATGTCTAAACAGTATGAGCCAGAAATGGTTAAAGTAGAAGAAGAAGATAAATTTAGTTTTTTTGATTTTTTAAAGCAGGCCCCCTTTAGGAATTATGGATTATATACTATTTTTTTAACTTTAATGAACTTTGCCGTTTATATTTCGGCGCCTTTCTTTACTGCTTACATGCTTTATGACCTTCATTTTAGTTATACCCAATACATGATTATTCTTTCCGTTCCGCTGGTGGCAAAATATTTTTCCCTGCCCATCTGGGGAAAATTTTCCGACCAGTACGGCAACAAGAAAATAATGAGCCTTACTGGATATTTAATGCCCATAGTTCCTATTTTATGGATTTTTTCAACGAATTACTATTTTTTAATCTGTGCGGAAATTGTTTCAGGAGTGGTTTGGGCTGGATTTGATTTAAGCACCTTTAACTTTATCTTTGATTCCACTACTCCCCAGAAAAGAGCCCGCTGCGTTTCTTATTTAAGTATAACTACTGGAATAATGGTTTTTCTGGGAACGATGCTGGGCAGCTTGATCATAGATTACAACAATTTATTCTGGACTAAATATTACTTAGCTTTCTTAGTTTCGGGAGTATTAAGAGTATTCATTTCGGCAATTCTGCTTCCTCGGATCAAAGAAAGAAGAACAGTTAAAGATATTAGTTATGAACAAATGGCATATCAAGCCACCAGAATGATAGTTACTAAAGGAATCAGCCAGGTCTTAATGATTGTTACCTTTCCGAAGAACTATTGGGAAAACCGGCATCGAGTGGAGAAAGAGAATGAAGAGGGATTGGGTAAGAAATAAAGGCAAGCTACTAGTTTGCAGAAAGGTTTGTCAGTTTTTGAAAACAAGAACTTTATTTTTCATATATGCTCGAAAACTCATTTCTTTGGGAATATTTTTATCTTTCTTACTATAATAAATGAAATAACAATCCAGCCGCCAATAAAGTAAAGACTCATTATATTGTATTTGATACAAAGAATAATCAACACAATAAACAAGAAAATAAATGCACAAAACCGCACAAAAGCAGTTGCGCCTTTTTTTCTTTGTTCTTCCGCTTTAGCAACTAATTCCTTCCAACACTTTGGGTGATAGTAGTGCATAAACGTATGTTTATTGGTTGTGTAAGTATAAGGGTCGTAAACGACAGCCGTTCTTCTTTCGCCTTTATATAAATAATTCCCACACTGTCGGCATTTAGTCCGCCGTTTGGTTAATTCGTTCCAATGCTCCCTTAAATAATGGTTAGTCCCATTTTTCATTCTTTTAGCTTTAACTCAGAAAATATCAAGGTCCCTTTTGTTCCTTTTTAGTTATTTTTGCAATTCTTTTTGTTGTTTATTCATTATTATTTAATATTCTTTTTTAATAACGTCTGTGATAACCCAAAGCCACACTCCGACCGGGATTAAGAATGCCCACGACAAAAAATTAATTAGTGAAAGACCAATCATGTTTAAGAAAAAACCAATTAAAAATTTCCAATAATCTTCTTTCCAAGTATAAATCCATGCAGGAATACCTAAAAGTATTGCAAGTGCAAGTGCTAATTCTTTACTTTTTTTCTTTTTCATTGCCCTTTTATCTTCTCATAAATTTTTACTTACCCAAAAACAATCTTAAAAGGCCCTTTGAATTTAGGTATTGGTATACTTTCGTACAATGTATGGTTATATGCAAAATCATTAACAGGAATACATTTTGTAGAATTATACGCTAAACGCATACTTCGAATGGGTTTTTGTCCTTCTTCAGAATTTGGATCTAAGTTTGTCTTAACTAAACGAAAACATAACGGGTCCGGTCCAAACTTCCCCCCGTAATTCATAGCATTCTTATCACAAGTAAGTATATAGGGGTCTAGAATAAAATCATATTTGGGTAATATGCCTTTATATTCATATACAATATTATCGCCCCCATAAGATGTGATAATCATTTCATATTGATATAAATCAATATACCTCCGCTGGGTGTGAAGAGGAGGCATAGGGAGAGGTACGCTACAATCCTCTGACTCATACCAAGATGGCCCCTCACTAAAAAATTTGGAGTATCGTGCACTGTACGGGTCAAATTTACCCGTATAAATATCATAACTTAAAAAAGCATATAGTGTAGTTCCATTAACTACGTTTTTATTAAAAACGTCGCCTGGTCTGTAATCACGCCAACTAGACGGCATAAATGAAGCACCTACTTCTTTCCCATCTGCATCAATAACTTTGTAAGGGGTACCCGGTAGAGGCAAAACATTACAAATACCTGCTTCACAAACTTCATTTCCAGCACAAACTACATCAGCAGGGCAGTTTAAACAATTTTCTTCTACACTGGCCGTACCGTCTCCGCAAGCACCGACATAATCTGCATTAATCCCAGTACCATCTCCAGCAGCAGAACTTTCATAAGCTTTTCCAACAGTACAGCTGGTAACAAATAACAGAATAACTAAAGCTAAACCCAACACAACCATCTTTTTCATGATAACACCTTTAATTTAAACAAAGTTTAAAATTATATAAATGTTTTGATTAAAAGTATATATAAAGCATTCTATCCTGGAAAATTAGGAGTTTCTCTATACAAAAATAAATAAAAAAACAAATTAAAAGTTTATTTTAACTCCTTATTTCTTAACTTTCTTATACCCTAACCAAGCCAAGACGGCAACAACCAGCCAAGGCAACGCCCAGAAAGCCAAAGATAATAAGCTATTAAAACTGTTGACTAAATTTCCAATCAGCTCTGACAATTTTACCAGAACCACATTAGCATAGCTGGACTGCTTTTCAGTTAAAGTTACGTAAACGGTAGAATAATCTACCCTTTGATCGATATTTTTAAGAGCATCTTCTAAATATTTAATTGTTCTTTCCTGATTGAAAAGGCGGTCGCTCAATTCAATTTTGTCATTAACGGCGGTAGCTTCTGCATACATTTCTTTATACCGAAGCAATCTTTCTTTCTCGCCAGCCAATTCTATTTCTAAATCGGCATGCTGCTCGGTAATATCCTGTAAGTTTTCGGAAAACTGTTTGACTTCTCCGAGTTTCTTTAACTGAGAAAGTACTGCTTCGTATTTGCTGGTTTCCACTTTTATTTGATAATAGCCTTGTAAGTAAGCCCGCCTTCCGCTATCGTATTCAGCAACATTTTCCGTAAGCAGGAAAGAATTGGTAGAAGAAACTATTGATTTTAATTGCGTTTCTGCTTCTTTAAAATTGCCTTTTTTAACTTCATTAGAAAGGGTTGCAGTTTTAGTTATTTTTCTTTCCGCAACTTCCGGGGCAAATCCGCTGTCACGAAAATATGCTGCTGATTCCGCCACGCCCATTTCGGCAGCTGGATAAGCTTTGCTTAAGCCTTGAGTAAGAACAGTCGTTCCAGAAAACCCGGAGAATAAAGGCAACAATACCAATACTAAGAGGAATACTGCAATTAACCAATTTTCTTTTACTACATTTAATTGATTTTTTAAAGACATGTTTGCCATCCTCCGATTTTGATATGATTTTAAGATCAAAACTAACTTAAAAACAAAATAATTATTTTCCTACTTTTAAATGCAGCTCTTTCAATTGTTCTCCAGATACCGGAGAAGGAGCATCCATCATTAAATCCTTGGCATCTTTATTCTTGGGAAAAGCAATTACTTCCCGAATAGATTCTTTTTTAGCCATTAACATAGCCCAGCGGTCTAAGCCAAAGGCGATTCCTCCATGCGGAGGAGCAAACTGTAAAGCATCCAATAAAAAGCCAAATTTGTTTCTAACTTCTTTTTCACTAAGGCCCAGCGCTTTAAAGACTTCCTGCTGAAGGTTAGTATCCGAAATCCTGATTGAGCCTCCGCCCAATTCCGTTCCATTCAAAACTAAATCATAAGCCCGGCTGCGGACTTTGTCTTTGTTATCATGCAAAAATTTAATATCATCCATATTAGGGCAAGTAAAAGGATGGTGCATGCTCATATACCTATTTTCTTCAACACTAAATTCAAACATGGGAAAGTCGGTTACCCATAAGAAACTAAATTCTTCTTTAGTTTCTTTTCTTAAATCGGGCTTATCGGTGCGGTATTTTTGCATAGCTTTAGCATAAGTCGTCCGGGGAAAAGGAATTTTAAGGTCCTGATTAAGAACCTGTTTAAACACATATTTCATTAACCGCTCCATTAAATCATAAATGTCTTCTTCCTCGATGAAGGACATTTCCAGATCCAACTGAGTAAATTCAGGCTGTCTATCTGCTCTTAAATCCTCGTCTCTAAAACAGCGGGCAATTTGGAAATACTTGTCAAACCCCGAAACCATCAGCAATTGCTTAAAAATCTGTGGAGATTGGGGCAGGGCAAAGAAATTGCCTGGAAAAGTTCGGGAAGGCACAACATAATCTCTGGCTCCTTCAGGGGTGGATTTTCCTAAAATAGGGGTTTCTATTTCCAAGAAATGCTCTTTATCTAAAAAATCGCGAACTGCTTTAACTAAAGTATGACGGAGAGCTAAGGCTTCCTGCATTTCTGGTCTTCTTAAATCGATATAACGGTATTTTAATCTGGTTTCTTCAGTAGATTCAATATGCTCATCCAAACCTAAAGGCAAAGGAGGAATTTTTTTTAGAATAACTACATTCTCTGCTTCTAATTCTATTTCTCCGGTTCCTGCACCTTTAACTTGTGATTCCGGCCGGGCTTTAACTTTCCCAATAATTTGCAAAATATCTTCTTTGTTGAGATTCCTAAATTCATACGCTAGCTCCTTATTCAGAAAAATTTGCGTTTTGCCATATCTATCTCTTAAATGAAGAAAACCTATTTTACCGCTAATGCGCACGGAATCTACCCACCCGGCTAAAGTAACTTTTTTATCGGCATCTTTCCTGGATAATTCCCCACAAGTATGTGTTCTTAGCATAATTGGTTCAAAATATGCGGTGGTTTTTATTGTTTTTGGTTGAAAAATGGAGGTTTTAGCGGAAATAAACTAGTTTTATAAACTAATATTAATAACCATCAAAAATAAACTTTTAAAGATTTTAAAAAAACCATACCAGACTAAAAAATAAAATAATTAAAAAAATAAAAAGTTGGAAAATCAATCAATAACTCTTAGAAAGATTACTTTCCTATTTCTTCTTTTTACCTTTTTTTGCTGCTGCTTTTTTCTTAGCCATCTTGTCTTCACCTCTTTACAATAGATGGTTTTAGAATAACATAATGATATATTAACCTTTCCATTTTGATGAAAAACAAACTGATTTGTCGACGGAAAATTGATTTAAAATTTAATTTAATCTTTTTTATTATTTATTAATTAAACTGCCCTTTACTTAATCTTTTGGCTAATTCCTTTAGTTTAGTTTTATATTCTTCAAAATTAGTTATGTTTTTTCTAGCTACTCCCGTCTCCATGGCCGCTTTGGCTACTGCTGGAGCAACATAATACAGGACCCGCGGATCAAAGGGTTTAGGAATAATATAATCTGGACCTAACGAAAAATTTCTACCATAAGCTTTAATTACTTCTTCCGGGACTTTTTCTTTAGTTAAGGCGGCTAAGGCTTTAACTGCTGCTAATTTCATTTCTTGATTGATTGCTTTTGCCTGAACGTCTAAAGCGCCTCGGAAAATGAAAGGGAAACCCAGCACATTATTCACCTGATTAGGATAATCGCTTCTTCCCGTAGCTACAATTGCGTTAGGAACATATTTTTTGGCCTCATCATAAGAAATTTCGGGAGTGGGATTAGCTAAAGCAAAAATGATGGGTTGCTTGGCCATTTTAGTAATCATTTCTCCAGTAACTAAATTTCCTTTGGAAACGCCGATAAAAACATCTGCACCCTGCAATGCCTCATTTAAAGTTTGGTTATTTTTTTGAATGAATTCCGCTTTATATTTGTTTAGTTCTGACCGCCGAGCTTCGGTTAATAAACCAACACTATCAAACATAAATAAATTTTCTTTCTTTACACCTAATTTTAATAACAGCTTAGCACAGGAAATGGCTGCTGCTCCCGCACCAGAAAAAACGATTTTTACTTTTTCAATTTTCTTGTTAGTGATTTCTAAAGCGTTTAATAATCCTGCGGCAACCACAATAGAAGTTCCGTGCTGATCATCATGAAATACAGGAATATTCATCATTTTGATTAACTCTTCTTCAATTTGGAAACATTCCGGTGCTTTAATGTCTTCTAAATTAATTCCGCCAAAAGTTGGTTCAAGCGCAGCAATAATTTTGATTAATTGTTTAGGGTCATTCTCTTTAATTTCCAAATCAAAGACATCCACATTAGCAAAGCGTTTGAATAAAACTCCTTTACCTTCCATAACGGGTTTGCCCGCTAAAGGACCAATATCACCTAATCCTAACACGGCCGTACCATTGCTGATTACCGCCACTAAGTTGCCTTTAGAAGTATATTTATAAGCGTCTTCGGGGTTCTTTTCTATTTCTAAACAAGGGTGGGCCACTCCGGGGGTATAGGCTAAAGATAATTCTGTAACGGTGGTACAGGGCTTAGTAGGAATAACGGCTACTTTTCCCGGCTGTCCCTGAGAATGATATTTTAACGCTTCTTTGATGGTGTCGGCCATAACCAGAAGCTAAACGAGAGGATATATAAGTTTTATGAATATTAATCGTAACGAAAGCATATATTTTTATAATCTACAACTTTTTAAAACTAAAAAGATGGTACAAGAATTAACCAAAAAAGAGAATTTAAAATTCCCAGAGAATCTTATTAATAAGATTGTTTGCGGAGATGCTATCAAAGTAATGAAAGCTATTCCAACTGGGTCGGTTGACTTAATCATAACCTCCCCCCCATATAATCTAAAAAATTCTACTGGAAATGGGATGAAAGATGGGAGGGGGGGAAAATGGGCAAATGCCGCACTTAAAAATGGATATACTCACCATGATGATTGCATGCCGCATGAAGAGTATGTTAAATGGCAAAGAGAATGCCTAAAAGAAATGATGCGCGTTATACCAGAAGATGGTGCTATTTTTTACAATCATAAATGGAGAGTACAAGGCGGATTATTACAGGATCGCCAAGATATTTTAAGTGGATTTCCCGTTCGTCAGATAATTATTTGGAAAAGAAAAGGAGGTCTTAATTTTAATCCGGGCTATTTTTTACCAATTTATGAAGTAATCTATTTGATTGCTAAACCTAAATTTAAACTTGCAAAGAAGGCAAATGCACATGGAGATGTATGGGAATTTACGCAAGAAATGAAAAATGAGCATCCAGCTGCATTTCCAATCGACTTAATTTCTAGAATTATCTCTTCAACTAATTCTAAAACTATTTTAGATCCATTCGTGGGTTCTGGAACAACAGCAATAGCAGCAATTAATAATAAGAGGAATTATATGGGGATTGATATTTCTCCGGAATATTGTAAAATGGCTGAAAACAGGATTAAAGAACATAAATCGATTACCAAGTTGGTTTGAGAGTATGGAAACAAAAAACCTTATTTATACAAAACAACTCCTTATTGACAAATTAAAAGAAATTGCTACAAGGGGATTTATTCCAAATGCTAGGGTAGGAAATTCTGGCGGTATAGGTAATACTCTTGAAGATCTTCTTGGAATTAAAGAAAATAATTTACCAATACCTAATGCTGCTGAATGGGAACTAAAAGCTCAACGTATAAATTCATCTTCATTAACTACGCTCTTTCACATAGAGCCGTCTCCAAGAGCAATCAAGTTTGTTCCGCAAGTTTTCCTTTTAAAATATGGCTGGCCGCATCAAGAAAAAGGAAAAAAATACCCTAAGAATGAAATGAGTTTTAGACAAACTATTCATGGAAATTCAAGAAGTGATCGCGGATTTAAAGTAATAATTGACCGTAAAGAGAGAAAAATACTGATTTCATTTGATGCAAAAACTGTTGATCCAAGACATAAAGGTTGGCTTAAATCAGTAAGAAAAAAAGTTGGACTTGGCGAGTTAAATCCCCAACCGTATTGGGGTTTTGACGATCTAGAACATAAAGCCGGCACCAAGTTATTAAACACTTTTTATGTGCAAGCTGAAGTTAAAGTAATAAATAGTAAAGAACATTACAAATATTCAAAAGTAATGATGCTACAAAAATTCAGCTTTGAGGGTTTCTTAACGGCACTAGAAGAAGGAAAGATACTCGTTGATTTTGATGCCAGAACTGGCCATAATCACGGAACCAAATTTAGAATGAAGCAGAATTGTTTACCAATGCTTTATGAAAAAGTAATTGAGATTATATAATTTTAAGATTTGAATATCCCCTTTCTCTAATTTTCACACAGAAACTGGCTTTTTTTATATGAAAATTATTATTATTACGGGAGATTGTTCATCAATAAGTCAAAATTATCTTATCTCCTTCCTCAGGCACATAACTGGGATAATACGCAGATACTTCCCCATTTATGCTTACATTCATTACTTTTTTATTAAAATCAAAATTGATTCTTTCTAAGATTTGAGCTAAAGAAAATCCGCCGGTAAACACTTTAACCTGATTATCTTTAAAGACGACGTAAACATTACTGGGATTGCTTAATTTTTCCAAAGAAAGATTAGCCACAGTTAATTGAAAAGTAATCGGTTCTGATTGATAAAGATAAAAAGAATGCTCACCACAATCATTCTTTAAACATAAATTTTGAGAGCAGGGAACGGCCACCGGCTCATTTTGATCTTCTCCACACATCAAGTAGCAATCAGCGTCGCTCTGACAAATCCGCGGCTCAACCAACTTATTATTGTTTTCACCAAAATTTAAAAAACCGGGAATGGTAAAACCTACCACAACCAAAAATAAAAATACAATCATTAATACTTGGGTAACTCTTTTTTTAGATTCAGCCATAATAAAGATAATAAAAAGAAGAAATTAAAAAAGGTTTCTATTTGACAACCAATGTTCCGGTCATACCCCGCCAAGCTTCACAGCTAGCGCAGTTAAACTCAAAACTTCCGGTTTTGCCAACAGTAAACTCTTTTATTTTAGTTATTCCAGCTACTTCTTGCTCAATTCCTAACTCAGGAATGGAAAAAGTGAAATCCAAATCAGCAGGAACAATGGTCAATGAAACTACATCACCTTTTTCAGCTTGGATCTTATTAGGAGTAAACACCCATTTTTTAGCATTTAAAGTTACTAAGATTATATCTGTAACCTCTTCAACTGCTGCTTCAGGTTGGCTTACCTCACTAACGGACTCTTCCACTACTTCAACTTCTCCAGGTAAAGTTTCTTCTTGAAGATTAGAATCGCTAGAATCGCTCTCGCCACTAACCGGTTCAGTAATTTCTCCTGAAGATACATCTCCTAACGAATCTAAAGGTTTACCCATTTCGAATCCTTGTGGAAAAAATAACTTTCCGTCTTTGGTCAAGTATGAATCTACGGTCTGCCCAGCAACACTTAAGGTAAACAAGTATAAATTATCCAGCTCTGTAGAAGAAACTACTTCGGCTTGGAATGGTTTCTGTAATAACTGAGTATTTACATAATTTAATACTTCTTCTTCTGCATCTGAAAGAGATAAGACCGTTGCACCAGTTAAGGTTGCTTTTTCAGAAAAATCAAATCCTTGCGTGAATATTGAGAAAATCAACAAAATTACTGCAATTCCGGTGATAGCTTTCCAAGTAGATGCTTCTTTAAACAGCCCAGAACTTTCGCCGCCTTCTTCTGCCCAAGGATCAATAGGGGCTGACGTTTCCAGAGGAACGCTCTCTTTTGCAGATTTAATTTCAATAAATTCTTCTTCTTTTGGTTTTTCATTTAATTTTTCAGTTGCTTTTTCTTCTTTTGCTGAAAAATTAAACTCTTTTTTCTTTGGAAAATAAAATTCATCAGCTTCTTTAGATTTCTTTTTTTCTTCAACTTTCTTGGCAGTATTTTTTTCGGTACTTTTCTTGGATAATACTTTCTTGGCTTTCTTCATTTTTTTTGATTTTGAATCTAATTCCGGTTCCAGCCAATCTATTTCCGAACTTAATTGTTCAGAGTTTAAAGGCTCATCTTCAATAAACTCTTCACCAAATGATTCTTCTAACTCGTCTAGTTGTTTTTGTTCCATGATTATATCACCCTCACTTTTCTTAGTTTCTTTCTAGCGGAACAATTTATAAAGATTTATATGATTAAAAAGATAGTTAAAAAGATAGAAAAGCTAAAACTGGTTTGCAGAAGCAAATCCACCTTTTTTAAACATATTAAAAGATAGCAGAAAAGCCTTTATAAAATTATTGATAGCAATTGTATTGTTTTGAAAAATATTTTAAAAAAAATTAAGGTGAAGAGCAACCAGTTTTTTCTGCTAAAACTGCAAAAGATTGTGCTCCAGCTGCGCTGCTGCCATCCGCAAATTTCCAAGTCGGATAGCCTTGAATGCCGGCATTAATACAACTCTGCTCATCCGCAGTACATTCGATATAATTTACTTTAGCAAAAGCTTCTCCAAACATTTCTTTCTGAGACTGACAGTGCCCGCACCAAGAGGCTCCATACATTTTAGCACCTTTTTCTGTAAGACAGGAGGCGAAATTATTCAGCGCTTCCGGATCATTACTGCTGCAGCTGCTTAAAAAAAAAGCACCGACTAAAAGAAGAATTAACATTAAGTTTAACATTAATTTTGACTCTGCTTTTTTAATGAAAAAGCCCATTAAGTTCATTATTTTCATTAAAATTGGCCAATTTATATATTTTTATCCTTTTTGTAAATAGGATTGGTCCCACCATTAGTATAAATTAGCATAAAAACGCATACGTTCACTCTTAAATAGTTAAAAAATCTTAATAAAGCACGTATCTTTTAAAGCAAAGGAATGGAATTTAGGATTCAAAAGAAAAAAAATGAGAATATTCATGCTTACCCTACCACGGACCTAAAATTAGCTCAACAGTTTGCCCAACAGTTAAAAAATGAACTGGGCGATTTTTTAATGGGCGCCATTGTATTTGGTTCTTCGGTTAGAAGAGAAACTTCTCCAGAAAGCGATATTGATGTGTTGGTTATCAGCGATGATACTAGCTTTGAATTGAGTGAAGCTTTAATTGAAACTTACCGGATTATTGTAGAAAAAGCGATTGTTAGAACTTCTCCCAAATTACATGTTACTTCGATGACTTTTACCTCCTTTTGGGAATACGCCAAAGCCGGAGATCCGGTCGTGGTAAATATCCTGCGTGACGGGGTGGCTTTAATTGATACGGGTTTCTTTGAACCGCTGCAGATATTATTAAAAAAAGGGAGAATTAGGCCCAGTGAGGAAAGTATTTGGCGCTATTTCGGCCGGGCGCCCCAGACCTTGCTTAACTCCAAATGGCACTTATTACAAGCCACTTTAGATTTATATTGGGCCGTAATCGATGCTGCTCATGCGGCTTTAATGAGAGCTAAAGAAGTTCCTCCAACGCCGGAGCACGTTGCCGATATGCTGGAACATACTTTTGTAAAAAATAAACAGTTGGAAAAAAAATATGTGGAAACCATGCGTAACTTTTATCTGCTTAGCAAGAAAATTACCCACCGGGAGATTAAAGAAATCAAAGGCCCGGAATATGAAAAATATTACTTGGAAGCAGATGAATTTGTTAAGCGAATGAAAAAGATCATTGAAAAAGGAAAGTTTTAGAAAATTCTAACTGCTAACAAAAACATTTAAGAATAGTTCTCAATTTCTCAACGTTAAT
>CAZKNU010000020.1:0-17688 GCA_964554235.1 uncultured Methanosarcinales archaeon
TTAGGAATATGAAAGAAGGAGAAATTCTTACTGAAGAAGATATTGACTGTAGAAGACCCGGCACAGGTATTGAACCAAAATATGCAAAATTTATTGTTGGAAGAACGTTAAAAAAGGATTTGAAAGCGGATGATCTTATTAAATTAGAAGATTTACATTAATATCTTATAAATTGACTGAATACATTTTACTATGATTAACGGAAAAAAAGTTATTGCCTACATTCCTGCTAGATCTGGGTCTAAAGGAATTAAAGATAAAAATATTGTTGATGTTTGCGGCAAACCCTTAATAGCTTATTCTATCGAAGCTGCAAAAAAAAGCAAATATGTTGATTTGATTATTGTATCAACAGATTCTGCACAATATGCTGAAATTGCCAAAGAATATGGGGCAGAAGTTCCTTTCTTACGGCCTTCAGAATTAGCAACAGACAATTCTCCTGAAATGGAAACGACCCAACATTTAATGCAGTGGATAGAAGATAGTTCCAATGATTTCAATGAAAATTTAAGCATTATTATTCGCTTACAGCCAACGTCACCATTACGAACTTCGGAAGATATTGATAAAGGATTGGAACTATTCGAGTCAAATAAAGCTGAGAGCATTATCGGTGTTACTGAGTGTCCAGTTACACCTCTGTGGACAAATACCTTACCGGGGAATCTTTCTATGCATAATTTTATTTCTCCAGAAATACGTTTAAAGAATCGACAAGATTTTCCCACTTATTATCAATTAAATGGAGCTTTATTTATTGCCCGGTGGGATTTTATTAAGCAAAATAAAAGTTGGTATGGTCCAGAAAGTTACGCTTTAATTATGCCGTCAAGAAGATCTGTTGATGTTGATAATTGTTTGGATCTTGAATTTGTACGTTTTTTAATAGAAAAAAATGAAAACATAAATTAATTCTTAAATCAAACTATTTTCTATTGGTTTTTATCTCGATTCTCAATTTCTTTGTAAATAAAATCTACAATTCTTTCGGAAGCTTTTCCATCAACTTTATGACATATTTTTTTGACAAACTCTTTTCTTCTTTCTTTAAATTCTTCTTCATCTTTAAATGATCTTTCTACAGCTTCAGCGACATCACCATTATAATTAACATTTATTGTTGCTTTGCTGTCTTCAATAAATGTGGTTTTAACATTTTGAAGGCCGGTTTTTTCAAAGTCTAAGATATCAATAGTAACGACCGGCCTGTTGATAATACATGCTTCCATTGCTGCGGTTGAACCTAAGTTCAAAAAAGAGCCACATTCTTTAATCAACCTATAAAATTCTTCCCTAGAAATATCTTTTACTACCTCCGTTTTTGAATAACCTAATTCTGTCAGGATTTTTTTATATTGTTCGATATTTCTCTCTCTTGGGTGTAGCTTTAAAATAAGTTCTAGATCTTTGATTGTTTTAAGATCAGAAAGAATTTTAGTAATTCTACTGAAATAAACTTCTTTAGTAAGAATGTTATCTTCTACCAACGGAGATGTAGCAAAGAGTATTTTGTTTCCCGGACCAGTTTTTTTATAATTTTCACAGATTTTAATTTCATCAAAGATTACCGGCCCAACAATAATTACATCTTCTTCTTTCATTCCAGATTGAATATATCTTTTCTTGTAGAATTCGCTAAAGACCAATAGTTTTGTTTTGCCAATCAGTTCTGGATTAGGTAGCTTATTTTCCTGAAGTTTTCCCGTTCCATGTTGAATAACCAGGCACGATTTTCCTTGTTGGTTTGCGGCAACCATAATACATTTTTCCAATAAGCCATTAGCGGAAGTAAGCACAATCGCTTCCGCATTTTCAGTTTCAATCATTTTTTTAGTTAATTCGTAATAGAGAAATAAAATATAGAGAAATTCTTGAGACATGAAAAAATTAAAAGCGTATTTAAGGTAAGGCCACAAAGATTTTTCATCCAATTTGATCATTTGAAATTTAATTTTATTATCAATTTGTTTCCAGCGCGTAGAAAATTCTTTAGAACTTTTTTTTGCTTTTTCAGAAATAGATTCATCTAAATAATTATATAGGTTACTATAAATAATTTCTTTTTGATAGCCGCTTTTAGACAAAGGCTCTGCGAATACAATATGTTCTTTTATTTTGCTATCTTTTTTAATCAAATCGATTATACTTTGTAATCTAAAGATTTTACCTTCGGAATCAAGGTGATTTGAATAGGTAATAAACAATACTTTTTTTCCGGTTGAAAGGGCCCTGCCATAATCTGGGCCTTTTATCGTTTTATAATTTTTTATCTTCTTAGTTTCGTTGTATTCCAGATATTTGCCTAAAATCTTAGAAGAAGCCAATAGTTTTATCCTTTCCGTCTTAGTTAATTTTTTACCAGCGTACATTTGCTCAAAAGTGTTTATCTGTTTTGGCATTACGTAGGCTATAAAAAATCTCTTAAAAAACCACCATAGCGGGGTTCCATCCAGGTTAAATAATTCATCAAAACTTTTACCATTAATATTTTTCTTTTCAGACCACGTTCTTATGAAAGTATCTATTTGGTTTTGGTTTGGCTTTTCTATTTGGTTATCTGGTTTTAAGTTCATTTTGTTAATTTAACCCAGGTTTTTTCAATTATTCTATTAACATTTAAATTAAGGGGTTCTTCAGTATTAAGAGGTTCTCCGTTAAAGCGCCTGCAGAGAATAGCATATTTTTCTTTTTGTTCTTTTAAATAGTCGATTTCATAAACTTTTCGTTGGCTTGACTTAATAATTTTTTTTGAAAAAATTTCTGTATTTTTATCTCTTTTAGTAATAGTTTCTAATTTTGCATCTAATACAAACAGATAATCTGGTTTTGGGTAAACGGAAAAAAGCAATTTAATTACCTTACTGTTGGGAGCGTAATTATATTGTGCATAAAGATCATAAAAATAGCGGTCAGTAAAAACCAATTTACCTGTTCTTAATTTAGGGTAAATTATAAAAAGATATCTTGATAAGTATTCTATATAATTGTAAATTAAAATTGCTTCTTTAAGAAAACTTAATTTGCTTTCTTTTTTGTTTTCTTTTTTGTTAAGTTCTTCAAAAACCTGCTTGTTTTTTCTTTTTAATTCCCAAGAAATAAGTTTTGTGGTTGGTAAAAAAGGTTCCCAGCCGAAATAGTAACCAAATTGCCCGTTAAAAAACTTGCTAATATCAAAATATTTTTTTAAGGTTTCTTTGGTTAAAGTTGTTTTTCCTGCCCCATTAACTCCAATTAAAACTACTAGGTTGCCTTTTCTTCTTAGATTTAATTTAGCAAGCATTCTTTTAATTATTTTTTTAAATAAATAAACGGCTTCGGATAGATTTTTGATTAATTTGTTTTGATAATTATTAATAATTTCCTGTTTGGAGATGTTTTCATTCTTTTTGAATTTGTTCAGAAATTTATAAAATCCTTTTTTCCAATCATTTTCTTTTAATTGATAATTGATATAAGACCAATCCGTTTTTTCTTGCAAATAACTTAAAATTAGTTTTCTTTCTCTTTCTTTAACTTTAAAATTTTCAAATAAGATATGGGCTATATGAATCAGTAAAGAATCTTCTTTTGAAGGAATGATTATTATTTTATTAAGCTTTTTTCTTCTTTGAAAAATAGGTTCTTTATGAAGGGTTTTAAGACCATGCCAGGCAATTTCCCGGTGTAAATGAATAGCATACAATTGGTTATTAATAACTTTAACAAACATTCTTTTATATTTTTCAACTTTTTCTGATAAATATAAAACAAAACCTTCTTTTTTAAGTAAATAACTTGCCTGGTTATAATCATAGTTATTCCTAAAAAGCAGGTCTAAATTACTATTTTTTCCTTCAAAAACATGTTCGCACTTAAATAAGAGGTAATCGATCCCAGTTTTATTAAACAGATTAATTATTTTTAGAAGTTCAATGGGGTTTTTTTTGTACTTTAGCATTTTGTTTTAAATGTATATTTTAATATTTTTTCTCAAACTTTTGGTACAATTGCAAATATTTTTCAAACATTTCTTTTTCATTATAATTATTTACAATAATTTCTCTTGCTCTTTTCCCTAAACTTACTTTTACTTCTTCATTCTCAGCTAACCAATTAACTGCTTTAGCTAATTTTTTATGGTTGTAGGGAGGTACAGTTATAGCAGCATTTCCAACTATTTCTTTAAGGAAGGGCATATTAGTAGTAATAACTGGTTTTCCACAACTCATCGCTTCAAGCAAAATTAAAGGGTTAGCAATTGCCCCCAACGGATTTCTATATGGAAGAACGATTAGATCCATCTCATTATAAGCGTTAACAATATTTTCTGTGTACCCGCGAATATTTATGTTTGGGTTTATTTTTTGGATATAAAAAATAGTTTTAGGAATTTCTTCGGTAAAGTACATATAAGGGATTATTTTTTTAGAAAATTTTTTTGAAGCTTTGGCAAAATCTATTTGTCCTTTAAACACCCCCGGGTGGCCAAAGAAAGCTACTTTTATTTCATTATCTTCTTTTTTTGATTTAATCGGTTTAAATTTATTTACATCAATTCCAAATTTGATGACTTCAGTATTTTTTTTGAATAATCTTTCTTTAAGATAATTAGAGGGCACGATAACTTTATCTAATTTTTTTAGGAATAGCCCCCGCCACTTTAAAGGCAGAACGGCAGAATAACTAAGAAAAGGGCTTGTAGCTCCTTTAATGATTACTCTTCGTTCTAAAATGTGATTTCTAAAGTGATTTATAATTTCTGTTTTTGAGTTAGAATATAAAGAATAAATACAGGGCACTTTATATTTTTTTTTAATTTTATAAGCATAATAAGAATCAATTATTCCGCTGCTATGGATATGAATAAGATCAGCTTCTTCAATTTTTTCTGTGAAATTATAGCTTTTACTTTTTAGAAACTCTTTAATTTTATTAGCTATGGAGGTCCTTCCTTCAAATGATCTTCTATCCAAATCAGCTTTGTAGTATACTTTCATTTAAACTTGGTTTTTAAAGTAGTTATATAATATTTGTGGAAAATAAGAAGTTTTAGGTTAATAATCTTTTTAAACCACTTCTTTTTATTTTATTTGGTTTAGATGAAATATTCACTAAAGCAGGTTAAAAATAGCTATTTAGAGATAGATCCAATAGTAAGTAAACTAATTTTCCACCCTATTGGGAAATATTTAGTATTCTTGCTTGCAAACTTTACCAGTATTACTCCCAACCAAGTTACTGTTTTTTCATTTATATTAAGAATAGGGGCTGCCTACGCAATCTTAACTCAGAATTTCATAATTAGTGCCGTGCTAGCCGCTTTATCGCACCTTTTTGATGGTATTGATGGGGTCTTGGCTAGGGTTACTGAGAAAAAATCAAAATTGGGGGGGCTTTTAGATTCACTATTTGATGGGATAGGGTATTCTTTATTAATTTTGAGTTTAGCAGTAATGTTACTAATGAAAGGAAGATTTGATTCGGCATTAATTATCTTGGTGCTTTTTTATCTTTTTTTTAATGAATATAATTCTAATTTGCTTTTTAATAAAAATGTAAATAAAGAGGAAGTTAGAGAAAAGTCAGCTTTACATGAATGGATGGAAAAATTGAATAATTCGGCCTTACCCGTTTTTTTCAAGAGAAGGATTAGCAAAATTGTAGCCTTAACTCTTAAAATTAAAATGAACCCGATTCCTTCTTTTATTGAAACTTATTTTCTTTTATTTGTTGTAGCTCCATTTTTTAATTATAACAACATAATATTGGTGGTTGCAATTTTATTATATTTACCGCAATTCATTTTTAGTTTAATAAAATTATTTTTTATTATGAAAAAATTAAAAAGCATAGGGTGAAAAAATGATTAACAAAGCAATTATTTTGGCAGCAGGCATGGGCACAAGATTAAAAGAATTAACTCAAGACAAGCCCAAATGCTTAGTAAAAGTTAATGGAAAAGAAATCTTACGTAGTAATTTGGAAAAGTTAGAAAAAAATGGGATAACTGAGGCGGTAATTTTGGTCGGTTATCTTGCTAACAAGATCCAAGAAACTTTTGGAGAACGGTTTGGAAACATGAAATTAACTTATGTTGAAAGCAAGCGTTACATGGAAACAAATAACATGTATTCATTATGGCTGGCGCGCCAGCATTTGTCGGATGGAGCATTGCTAATGGAAGGCGATGTAGTTTTTGAGGAAGGAATTATTAAGAAAGCGCTTATGACAGAGGCAGATAAATCTTTCTGGGTAGTAGACCGATTCACAGAAGAATTAGATGGGTGTATGTCAACTACAGATATAAACAATAGGATTATTGATTTAAGAATTGTTCGAGAAAAGTTGTCCGAATACAAAAATAATTATCATAAATCGGTAGGTATTTTAAAAATAACTCCGGAATATGGTCAAGAATTTTCACAATGGTTGGATGAGGATGTGCAGGCAGGAAATGTAAAAATTTATTACGATTTAGTTCTGCAACGAAGATTACACCAATTGCCTTTATATGTCTGTTCTATCAATGGATTAAAATGGTTTGAGATAGATAATCAAGACGATCTTAAAAAAGCCGAGGAAATATTTGGCGGTAAATGATCATGGATTATGAAATTGTTCCGATAAGCAGATTAAAACCCTTAGAAATGGTTTTTCCGTCACACTTAAAAAATTTAACCGAGATGATTTTAAGCGATGGTGAAGTAAAACTGCCTTTGTTAGTAGACCAAAAGACCGGCATAGTTTTAGACGGCAGCCACCGTTATGTTTTTTTCCTGCAGTACGGGTATAAAACCGCGCCAGTGCGTTGGGTTGATTATGATAGCGAAGATGTTAGGGTTGGGACGCATTTAACCCACCGCCACATCATTAATGGCCCTACCAATATTTCTAAGAGGGAAGTTCGTGAAAGGGGGTTAAGTGGTAATATCTACCCTCCCCGAACCACGCGCCATTTCTTTCCCTTCCGCAAAACTGATGAGGTTCATGTTCCCCTGTCCTCTTTGGAGAAAGGAGAGCCTGTAGATGTGCGTCATTTGATTGCAACAGTTGATGTCGATTACGAAATTCACCATAACCGCAAATTCATTAAAGAAATTGAAGACGAAATTGATGAATTGATTTCTTATCTCGATGAAGTAAGGAGGACAAAACATTACCTTCGGAAACAGATTGAAGAAATGGAAAAAAGTAAGAGTAATAGTTTAAATTAACTAAAATGTTACTTGTTGTTTCTTAACAAATTTATTGTTTTTTTACAACTACAAAATACCCTTTACACCGAATCCAGTTTTTTAAAATAGAATGATTTAGTTTTAAAAACTTAGGTTTAGCTAGCAGATCAAAAACAATTCTCTTGGGAAGAAACCTTAAATAAAAATCAGTAATAATCCCGTAATTATACCCTTCATTCAATTTTAAATTAATTATTTTAAATTTTTCTTGTTGTAGTTTCTTAACAAAATTTTTCAAAGAACGATAGATTACTGGATATTTTCCGTTTTTTATTAAAGTTCTATTCTTAAAGAAAGGTTCTCTTAAGATTAGCAAACCGCCTTTAGCCAAATGTTTCTTAAGTGCGGCCAAGACTAAAGGTAAATCTTTATCATTGATGTACATCAATACTCCACCGATAAAAATAACTTCAAATTTCTGGTTTAAGTTTAGTTTTTTTACATCTGCACAATAAAACGCAGCATTTTTTATTTTTCTTCTCAAGGCTTCTTTCTTTGCTATACCAATAGATTTCTTGGAAAAATCAATTCCAATTGTTTTTTTAAACCAATTTGAGAAATAAAAAGAAAATTTTCCATTTCCGCAGCCGACGTCTAAGAATAAACTGGAAGGACGGGTTTTTGGCGGCGCGTTTCTAAAATTTTTCTTTAATATTTTTTTAATTGCAGTTACTTCGGTCTTAAAGCGGAGCAAAGCAAACTTTTCATCATCAATCTTATAGCCTTCTCTGTAATTAAAATCTCCAGCAAAAGAAGAATCCCAATAGTTTTTTACAGTGTCATAGTCAATCAATTTTTGTTTCATGCTAACCCAGGTTGTATTTTAAGCTTACTATGTTTTGTTGACTTTGTTTATCATCACTTTGTTTTACTGTTTGCTAAGGTAAAAAATTTTAATTTTTTTCATCGTATTTTCTTCATCGTATTCCTGAGCAGCTTTCACTCCGATTTTTCCCATGTTTTCTCTTAATTTTGGATTTTGAATTAATTTTTTAATAGCTTTTCTTAATTCATCTACATCTCCTGGTTTGACTAATATGCCTGCTCCTTTAGCAATTAATTCTTTTATTGCTCCGATATTAGATCCAATGACCGGCTTACCTGCAGCCATAGATTCAATAGCAATTCGACCGAAGGGTTCTGGCCAGGCCGAAGGAAAGGCAACAATATCGGCATTGGCATAAATTTCAGGAATTTTAGGATACGGAACAGGATTATGGATTTGAGCATCAAGGCCATACCTTTTAATCCCATTTAACATCTCTTTCTTTAATGGGCCTTCCCCATAAAAATCAGCATGGCAGTCCAATCCTTTTAAAGCCCGAAGCAGTATTTGCGGCCCTTTAAATTTGGTTAATGAGCCCAAATAAAGTATTTTTATTTTCTTTGGTTTTATTTTTTCAGCCGATTTTTCAGAATGCTTCTCCAGAGTATCTTTTAAGTATTTTTTTGAGCAGCCTTTTAGATTATATTTTTTAGTATCAAGGGCGTTTGGGATTACTTTGCTATCTAAACTCTGCCTAAATAATATTTTTTTAACATATTCACTGATAGCAACCAGGTTACAATAATGTAATGACTTGTTTAACCGGCGATAGTAGTTGTATACATAAGCTAAGGAAAGCAGGTTATATTTTAAGTAAAATTTATTCCTAACTTTACCCATTTCGTTTGAATTCATTTGGCAAAAAAGATATTTAAAAAATGAACAATTGCAGCTGCATTCTTTTTTTCCATGATAAAACCGATCGCCTTTTGGGCAAAGAGTGGGGAAACTTTCAATCGTGGCAAACAAAGGTATTTTTAATTTTTTTAATTTTTGGGCAGCAATAATACTTGTCCCAATAAAATGAATAGCATCAAAGTTATACTTTTTAACAATTTTGTTAACTTCTTTAACAATTGATTTTGGCAAATCAATACTTCTTTTTAAATTGTTAATAATGCTGTGGGGGTCTGTTGCGGTTTTAAGCGTGCGGTAAACTTTAATCCCATCAACAATTTCGACTTTTTTAAGGCCGGGATGATAAGAAGTGAGCAGGAATACTTCAACTTTATTTTTTACTAATGCTTTTGCTAGCAAATTAACATTAATTTCCCCGCCACCCATTATTTTTGGTGGAAAATATTCTGAAATAAAAAGCACTTTCATGTCGTTTAATTTGTCAAATTGGGTGGTTTATAATATTTGTGGTTTAATAAACGACATCAAGCGACATAGCTTTCATTAACTTTAAAAAGACTTTCTTACCCATAATTTAATATGGATCGGGTTTCAGTAATAAAACAGGCACTTACAGATCTTAATAGTGAAGGGGTTAACTATTGTATTCTTCGCAACTATGGTTTTTTATTAGAAAAAAAAGCTAAATTAGCCCACTCAGAGAAAAGTGTAGATTTAGTCCTAGCAAATAAAGATTATGCTAAATTTCACCAGGTTCTTTTAAATCGCGGTTTTATCAAGAGAAAAAAGCCATCTTATGCACTAAAACATGTTCCTTACTTTCGTTTCGAAGGAACAGAGGCCATTAGTTTTGATGTACAAATTGGCGGGGTTCATTGGAATGATTTATGTTATCTTTCTGAAAATTATATTATTAAAAATAGGATAAAAAAATCTTTCTTTTACATTCCTTCGGATGAAGATACTTTTATTATGCTTTTAGTTCATTCGATTTTAGGAAAGCGCTATTTTAAGCCAGAATATAAAGAAATACTAACTTCTTTAGTCCATAAAGTAGATTCAAATTATGTTATAGCGAGATTATCAGAAGTTTTTTCTTCTAAGCAGGCAAAAGGGGTTTATAAGTTAATCGTAAAAGGTAAATTTGATGAGATTCTTAAAAAAAATCGCCCGTTGGTGTTTTTATTTGTGGAAAAGTCTATGGGGCGGGTAAGCGCTTTGGTAAAATTAAGCTTACGTTATATGAAGCATACTAAAGTAACCGGAAAAGCGTATCCTTTAATTAGCATTATCGGTCCGGATGGGGCAGGAAAATCTTCAGCAGTAAAGATGTTAGCAAGTAATTTGCGTGAAAACAGAGATAGGGTTTTTGTAGTTTATACCGGAAGAGGTCGAAATCACCTTCTTCCAATTAGTAAACTCGGGCGAAAATATAAGAATAAAGAAAGAAGAACAGATGGGATAAAAAAACCAAGCAGTTCTAATTTAAATTATCGCACTTTTATTTATACTCTTACAGCCCCCATTTTTGCATTTGATCTGCTCTTGCGTTATATTTTGATCATGTTTCCAAAAAGAAGAACCCAACATTTTGTTATCACCGATCGTTATGGTTCGGATATATTTTTGATGGAAAATGTGCCCTTGGTAGTTAGAAACGTTTTATTAAGATTATTCCCTAAGCCGAATTTAACTTTTTACCTTTACAATACTCCTGAAATTTTACATCAAAGACGCCCGGAGGAATCAATCGAAGGATTGAAGAGGCAATTAAAATTGTTTGGGGAATTAGAAAAATATCTGAAACCAATAAAGATTAAGACAGATAATCAAGAGGAGATGAACAAAATAATCTTTCAAGAAACAATGACTTATATTTTGCATAATTGGTATTAATCTAAGTAGTAATTTAGATATTTTGGAATGATAACATCTTAAGTTCACTATAACAAATTCATAATCTTTATAAAACAATTATTTTAAAATACATTTATGCTGACAGTAAACTCGATTAGTTCTTTTAATTCTGAAAAGATAGTTTCTTTTAATGATGCTGCTAAAATTGTTTCTAAATTGAAAGCTGAGGGAAATAAAGTTGGTTTATGCTGTGGCGGCTATGATGTCTTACATCCAGGCCACATGATTCATTTTGAGTCGGCAAAAAAATTATGCGATGTCCTTTTTGTAGGGATTTCTGCCGACCAATTTGTATCTGATCGGAAAGGTTCAGGCCGGCCGGTTTTTTCTGAACAATTGAGGGCTTATGCCGTTGCCTGTTTAAATTTTGTGAATTATGTATTTATTTATAATTTTAAAAAGTCAGTTGAAATTATTCAGCAGCTGAAACCGTCTTATTATATTAAAGGTCCAGATTACATCAACAAAACCACCCCCGGAATTACTGCTGAAAGAGAAGCCATCGCTTTGGCGGGAGGAGAAATGATATATACCAACGACCCCAAATTATCGACCACCGAAATTATTGATTACATTAAGACCAGTTTAGATGTAAACAGCCTTCTGGTTATTATTGACCGTGACGGAACTTTAATTGAAAATGACGATTTCCTGGGCAGGAATAAGAATTGGCAGGAAGAATTAAAACTAAATGGGCCCGTAGTAAGCTACCTTTCTTACCTGCAGACAAAATACAAGACTACAAAAGTTGTAGTAACTAATCAAGCCGGTGTAGCTAGGCAATATTTTGGCTGCGATAGAGTAGAAGAAATCCACGACCATCTTTCTAAAACTCTGGCTGTAAAAGGCATAAAAATTGATAATTGGCAATACTGCCCTTACATGGATACAGTTTATGCAGAAGCTAAAAAGAACGAGCTTAATATCGATTTTAATTTTGTTAGAGAAAAGACGAGAAGGAAGCCTCAGACGGATATGGTTATGGATGCGTTAAAAGAGTTAGGCAGCGGGTTCAGCGATTTTAGTGGAACGATTGTAATTGGAAATGGTAGCGATGATGAAAAATTAGCAGAAAGGTTAAAAGTTAAATATGTTAATGTTAATGACAAAACTTACGAAGATTTAATTAAAGAATTTTCTTGAAATAAAATTATTATTTATAGTAAATAATTATCCATAATTTAATAGATATTTTGCAAATTTTAGAATGTTTTTACTTAAATTAAGGTAAATTAGACCATAACTGCTCAAATAATTCTCTAGGCAGTTGATTCTGCGGTCGGTCATAACAGCCTACCTTAAAAGGGCCTTTATTTCCATGGCAATCTGAGCCACCCGATTTTAATAAACGATGTTTTTCAGCTAATTCATCAAATCTCTGGTTTTGTTCCGGAGAATTAAAATAACTTCTGATTTCAATACCGTGAACTCTTTGCTCAATAAGGTAATTCAGCGCAGAATCACTTAAAGAACCAAATTCTCCGCCGGGATGAGCAATGAATAAACGGCAGTCCATACTTTCTGCTAAACTTATTGCTTCTTTTACTCCAAAACCTTCTAATCGTTTAACATAAGCTGGTTTACCAATGGCATAAAGGTACCTGTTTACAAATCTTATCGGATTTTGTTTAATTTGCTCTTCAGTAATTAAACTATCCCACCCTTGCACATACTTAACTAAAATATCTAAATTATTCCTTTCTAGAATAAAATCGTGTAAAACTGAAGGCACCCCTAAATCTTCAGCCAATTGTTTTAGCGATACTTTTGGAAAGTAAAAACCTGTTGTCTCCAATCCTTCTATTGTTTTGGGATAAAAAGTTTTAAATCTATACTCTTTCAGTATTTGATGATAAGCATTTAAATGCTCGGGTTTTGCATTTTTTCCAAGGAGAATCATATCTGGTGCCGCGTGATCATCTACTGTTAAAACTTCTTTAGGAAGTTCTGCATGGATTTCTGTTCCAAAAGGAATAGCTATAATATTTTCATCTTTACAAGCCCTATTAAATTCGCCTAAACCAGAAATTACATTGTGGTCAGTTAAAGCTAAAGCACCGACACCATGCTTTTTTGCTCTTCTGACTAATTCTGTTGGAGTATCTCCTCCGTCAGAATGTGTTGAATGAGTATGAAAATCAAGTAGACCATTAACCTTAATTTTATATCTTCCTTCCATTTTTTGATAGTACCTCAAAGTTTTTAATTATTATTTATTACTTATTTTCTATCTTTTAACATTCTTAAAGTATTTTCCCATTCAATTCTAGCAATCTCTTTTGCTGTAGCTGAATATAAAAATTTTTCTTTTTGAATGTATTTTCGGTTGCGAGCATCCAATCCTTCAAGAGTCTTGCTTCTGTGAGTAGTTGATATTTCCACTTCTGGTATAGTAAATCTCCATAATTTATCTGCATCCCTAGTTATTCCGTCCTCGGGCGAGTAAAATCCATCTCTGGTATCATGCTGCGAGATTATTTCTAGGATATGGGGGACCAGTTGTGGGTGGTAGTTGCTATTGTTTAATATTTCGTCAGCTTTACGAACACCTTCTTCTTGGTGTCTTGCTCTTAAAGCCGGTTCATATCGTTTCATATTTGGATCAGAAAAAAGATTTACTTCTGCAAGCGACATCTGGCTCCAGCCAATATCATGTAAAATTGCCGCAGGAACAACAATTTCCCTGTTTACCGGTTCGTATTTTAACAATTCTAATGCAAAATAAGTAACAAATTCAGCATGTCCGGTATCTATTCTTTTATCTTGATATTCTAATGCCTTATCCCAAATGCCTTTTTCAATTGGCTGAAGTAAGTTAGCTATATTTTTTCCCTGCCCAGAAAAATCCCATAGGTTATAATTTAGTGGTTGATAGTTTTTAAATTCCATTGTAGTTGAGTAATTTTTTGCCACGATTTAAATAGTTTAGGATTATAGTTCTATAATTTCTGTGAAAGAATATACTAAAAATCATTAGGGTTTATTTTCTTTTCTAATTCTTCCTCGCTAACCGTAGCTGTTCCCATTTTCCCAACCACAACGCCTGCAGCTTTGTTAGCTAAGACAGCTCCTTCTTGTAAACTTGCTCCGCTGGCAATAGCCAAAGCAAAAGCACCGGCAAAAGTATCTCCTGCGCCGGAAACATCTACTACTTCGCCACATTCTGCCGGCAAATAAAAATGTTCTTTGGTTTCTCTGTCAAAACAAGACACCCCTTCTTTGCTTCTGGTTAAAATTAAATTGGTGTTTAGGTTTTTTATAATGTGCTGGCCGATTTCTTCAATTTCACTTTTCCCGCTGAGTTCCTGCGCTTCTTTAAGATTGGGGGTAATGGCATAAATATCTTTAAACATCTGCCCGTTTTTAATTTTTGGATCAGCTATGATTTTGCAAGGAAACCGTTTCAGCTCTTCGACCAGTAAAGGGACAACAAAACCTTTATTGTAATCCGAAATTAAAATTAAGTTGGGATTTATTTCTTTAATCAATTTAATTATTTTTTCAATTTCTTCGTTAGTCAATGGCACTATTTCTTCCTGATCAATGCGCACCACTTGCTGATTTTGGGCAATAATCCTGGTTTTTTTAATAGTCTGGTAATTTTCTTTTGCAATAAGATAATGATTAATTTTTTTATGGTTTAATTCCTTAACCAACTCTTCTTTAACTTCGTCTTTTCCTACTTGCCCAATTAAAGTGCATTTTCCCCCTAAACTAATAATATTGTGGGCGGCGTTAGCTGCTCCCCCCAAACGGTATTCTCTTTTTCTGACATGCAGAACAGGAACGGGTGCTTCAGGACTAATGCGATGAACATCACCAAAAATATATTCATCCAACATTACATCTCCCAGTACAACAACGTGCTGCTCTTTAAATCTATTAATAATTGTATTCATTTTTCAACAAAAGCATCCTCAATCAATTTACACCAGGAATGGATAATGGTGATATGGCTTTCTTGAATTCTGGCAGTGTTATCAGCAGGGATAACAATATTTGAATCAACCCTTAAATCGTTTGTTTTTATCAGGTCGTTTACTTTTCCACCTGTTTTTCCATTAAGACAAATAGTTTTCATTCCTTTTTGCTTAGCAATTTTTAATGCTTTAATGATATTTTCAGAATTGCCGGAAGTAGTAATTCCTACCAAGATATCTCCTTCACTGCCTAAAGCTTCGACTTTTCTTGCAAATACTTCTGCATAACCTAAATCATTGGCTCCTGCAGTCAGATTAGAAGAATTAGTAGTTAAAGCAATGGCCGGAAGAGCTTTACGATCCTTTTCATATCTGATAATCAGTTCAGCTACAAAATGCTGGGCATCAGCTGCAGAGCCGCCATTGCCGCAGACTAACAACTTTTTCCCGGATTTAAACGCACTAATCATTAATTGGGTAGAATGTTCAATTTCTGGAAGAAGCAGTTCGATTACTTTTTCTTTTATTTGAATGGAATGCTGAAAATCCTGTCTAATTTGGTTTTGCATGAGGATAGCCACTTCTTTTCTTGAATATAAGCTTATACTGCGCTTTTAATTGGTTTATATTAGCTTATAATTAGTACATAATGTTAATTATCTTTTAAAATAGCTTTGTGAAATTAAGTTCTGTTTTAAAGATTATTTATTATAGTTATTCTCCCTTTTTATATTATTGATATTACCTTAATTTTCATTATTACCGCCCCCACCACCAATATTATTAATTATTCTTTCAGCTGCTTCTAGTACATCTCCTACTTGGATATTGGACATGTGATTGTGGTTCGAACAGTCGGGAACGACTCCTTTATGCACATTTATGCACGGCTCTGGCAAGACGGGCTTGTAAATAGAAATATTTTTTGAACCATAAGGGGCATATCTTATGGGAGTATTAGGGCAAAATAACCCAATAGTTGGCACTCCCTGAGCAGCGGCAATATGCATTGGTCCGGTATCATTAGAAATAAATAAACAGCATCGGTCGATAATTGCAATCGTTTTTTTCACATTCATAAATTTAGCAACATTTAATGAAGGATTTTTCATTAAAGCTTTAACTGATTCATTAGTTTCAAATTCATTAGGGCCGCTTACAAAAATTATTTTAGCATTATATTTTTCTATCAAACTATCCGCCAATTTAACAAATTTTTCTTTTGCCCACATTCTGGAATGGGCCGATTCAGCGCTGCTGACACAAAAGCCAACTACAAAATCATTTTTGTTAATTCCTTCTTTTCTCAATATTTCCGTTACTTCTTCCTGCTCTTCTTTACTATAACTTAATTCAACTAATTCTTTAGGATTATTAATTTTTGGAAATAATTTACGCAACAAATCCAAATAAGTGTGTACAATATGCTGCTTATCATTATAATCAACTAAATAATTATACAATTTGGCTCTTTGTCCATGGCTATATCCAATCGTTTTCTTTCCGAGATAAAATGCAGCCAATGCCGAAGTGTTTAAGTAATGTTCAGCGTCAAAAACCAAATCATAATAATTAAATTTAAATATATTTTTTTTGTTTTCCAATAATATAACATTATCAATATTTTTTTGATCGCAATATATATTTTCAACTCTTTTTGTTGCTAATACATCTACTTGCGCTTTGGGAAATTTATGTTTGATTTCTCCAATTAAAGGAAGGGTGAGCACAGCATCACCTAGGCCCCACAGATTAATTACTAATATTTTTTGAGAATGTTTAATTATATTTTGCCCTTCTTTTTGCGGTTTTATTAATTTAAAGATGCTTAAAATATTACAAAGTGCATTTCCGCCAATCCGATCAAGAGCGCGCGATAATTTAATCGTATTCATTTTTCCTGTTCTTTTTTATCTTTTTCCGATTCGGTTTTGAACGCTATTTTTCTTATCAATAATTCCATTTTTTGTTCCACTTTTTTGGCATTACCATAGTTATAAAATCCTAATCCCAAAAGCAAAAAAAATCCCAGAACTACAAAGAAATCTAATCTTCGGTAAAAATGCAAAGGGGCGATAATGAAGTCAAGGATAGGTGGAACGATTGCAACTAAAATTAGCAGAATCCATCCAGCAAACCAGGCTATTAGTTCAAGACTGCTTAATTCTTTTCTCTTAAATTTAACAAAAGTAAAATAAAGCATGGCTGATCCAAAAATTACTCCTAAGAACTGTATCCAGAACGTTGTGCTCATCTTAACAGTTTTCCTCCAATTATTTTAAATACAATTTTTACTCCGTCAATAACTGTTGTTCCTTTATATTTATCTCCGTAAATGGTTTTAATGGGGATTTGTGAATATTTCAGATTATTCTTGCTGGCTTTTATAATCATTTCTGTTTCCATGTAATAATCTCTGGCTGTCCATCTTATTTTTCGGTAAGCTTCAGAAGTAAATGCTCTGTAGCCGCATTGGCTGTCTTTGAGGTTAGTTTGGCATAAAATGTTTAAAGTTTTGTTAATAAACCAGTTTCCGAATTTGAGTACTAAAGGCATAGTTTCTGCAGCTTGTCTATAACTGTAAACGATATCATTGTCTTTTAAAGCCGCTAAAAAATTGGGTATTTCTTCCGGCTCATGCTGGCCGTCTGCATCTATTACAACAAGTCTTTCTGCACCTTGCTGGAGAGCAAAATCACATCCCGTTTTTAAAGCTGCGCCCTTGCCCATATTTACTAAATGTTTTAACACTAATGCTCCTGTTTCTGTAGCGACTTTTACAGTATTATCTGTAGAGCCGTCATCAACTACAACTAGATTAGAAGTATATTTTTTTACTTTTGTTAAGACTTCAACTACCCTTTCTTCTTCATTATGTGCAGGGATAATCACAAAAAATTCCATTTAAAAAAGATTAAAAATTTGCTTTATAAAAATTATGGAAGAAGAG
>CAZKNU010000021.1:0-17352 GCA_964554235.1 uncultured Methanosarcinales archaeon
TTGTTTATTGATGTGTAATTAAGTCTTTATAAATGATTAATTTTTTAGGACCATTAACCCATTAGTTCTTTAATAGTAATGATTTGTTCTCAATAAATAAACAAACTGAAATAGATATTTTCCAGTAATAAAAAAGATTTAAATAAACTAAGAAAATACAATTAAAATCAGTAAAGGGGGTGGACTATTTAATCTATTTAGCTTAATTAAACTAATTTGAGTTAAATATAACCTCTTGATTAAAAATGGAGCAAAAACAGGACATTATTGCCGAAAAAAGGGGATTAGAAATTTCAAGATATTTTACTAAAGACGGAATCAGCCCCTTTGACCTGTGCATTTATGAAGAGAGATCTTCCATCATCAAAAATCCCGATGGCTCAACTATATTCCAAATGGACAACGTGGAAGTTCCTTGTACTTGGAGCCAAGTGGCTACCGATATTCTTGCCCAAAAATATTTCCGGAAAACTGGCATTCCTTTAAAGAATAGCCGCGGCGAACCTTTGCTTGATGAAAATAGTAAAATCATTCTGGGAAGTGAAACTAGCATTAAACAAGTTGCCCATAGGATTGCCGGTTGTTGGAGATACTGGGGTGAAAAATATAATTATTTTGCTTCCAAACTGGATGCAGATATTTTTTACGATGAAATGGTTTTTATGATTATTAATCAATATGCTGCTCCTAATAGTCCTCAATGGTTTACTACCGGACTTAATTGGGCTTACGGGCATACCGGATTGCCGCAAGGGCACAGTTATATCAATCCGTTAACCAAACAATTAGAATATTCTCAAGATGCTTATACCCGCTCCCAGCCCCATGCTTGTTTTATTCAGCGCATTGAAGACGATTTGGTAAAAGAAGGGGGAATATTTAGTTTATTGATAAGAGAAGCGCGGGTGTTCAAATATGGAGGAGGAACGGGAAGTAATTTCTCACAATTGCGAGGAAAGGGAGAAAATCTTTCTGGCGGCGGAGCTAGTTCTGGATTAATGAGTTTCCTTAAAATATTTGATGCTGCCGCTGGAAGCGTTAAATCAGGAGGTACAACTAGAAGAGCAGCTAAGATGGTCTGCTTAGATCTGGATCATCCCGAAATAGAAGATTTCATCTGGTGGAAAGTAAGGGAAGAAGAAAAAGTTGCCGGCTTGGTTACTGGAAGTAAAATTCTTAAAGAAAAAATAACCCAATTAATCAAAGCTGCTAAAAATAAAGAAAAGCCCCTCGAAGATAAAGAAGTACAGAAAACCTTAAGGGAAGCAGCTAAAGAAAACATACCTTTAAATTATTTGGTTAGGGCTTTAGATTTAGTTAAGCAAGGATATGAATTGCCCCTGCGTGAATTTGATACACATTATGAATCAGAAGCTTATGTAACCGTGTCTGGACAGAACAGCAACAATTCTGTTCGCATCCCCAATGCTTTTTTTGAATGTCTAAATGAAAAAAAAGATTGGAAATTAAAGGCCAGAAGAACTGGAGAAACCCTTAAAGTGATTCCTGCAGAAAAATTATGGAACGATATTGGGTATTGCGCTTGGGCTTCTGCTGATCCGGGAGTGCAGTATGATACGACCATTAATGAATGGCATACCTGTCCCGCGGGAGGAAAGATTAACAGCAGTAATCCTTGCAGTGAATATATGTTTCTGGAAGATACGGCTTGTAATTTAGCTTCTATTAACTTAATTAAGTTTTACGATGAAACTAAAGAAAAATTTGATGTGAATGGATATAAGCATGCCCTCCGTTTATGGACTATTGCTTTAGAAATTTCCGTGCTGATGGCCCATTTCCCGTCTGAAGAAATTGCCCGGAAGAGTTACAAATATCGTACATTAGGATTAGGATATGCTAATATTGGTGCCTTGCTGATGGTGCAGGGTGTGCCTTATGACAGCGAAGCAGGAAGAACAATTTCTGCAGCATTAGCCGCAATAATGACCGGTGAAAGTTATGCTACCTCGGCAGAAATGGCGGGAGTTCTGGGCACATTTGAAAGATTTAAAGAAAATAAAGAGGCCATGCTGCGAGTTATCAGAAATCATCGCCGAGCAACTTACGGCGAGAAAAATTATGAAAGCCTGCAAGTGAAACCTTTTGCTCTCAATCAATATCTTTGTCCCCAGGAATTATTAGAAGCTGCACATAAAGCTTGGGATAAAGCGTTACAATTAGGTGAACAAAACGGTTTCCGGAATGCACAAGTAACGGTTATTGCTCCAACCGGAACGATTGGATTAGTAATGGATTGTGATACTACGGGCATTGAACCAGATTATGCTTTAGTAAAACACAAAAAGCTTGCTGGCGGCGGATTTTTTAAGATTGTAAATCAGGCCGTACCAAAATCCTTGAAGAGATTAGGATATAACCAAGAGCAAATAAAAGAAATAATTACTTGCTGCTTGGGACATGGTTCTTTGGAAGGATGCCCAGCTATCAATCCAGAATCGCTGCTGGATAAAGGTCTGTGTTTAGAAGAAATAAAAAAGATTAATGCAGAACTTAAAAATGCCGTTGATATTCGCTACCCTTTTAATCGCTGGACTTTGGGTGAAGAAACCTATGGTCGAATTTTACAGGGAAAATCTGAAGATGTTCTTACCGCCTTAGGATATTCATCAGCAGAGATAAATCAAGCTAATGAATATGTGTGCGGCACCAATACTATAGAAAGTGCTCCTCATTTGAAAGAAGAACATTATCCTGTATTTGACTGTGCCAATAATTGCGGTAAAAAAGGTAAAAGATATATTCATCCTTATGGGCACTTAAAGATGGTTGCAGCAGTACAGCCTTTTATTTCAGGAGCTATCTCCAAAACTGTTAATATGCCTCGGGAATGGAATATCGAACAAATTAAAAAAGTGTATTATGATGCTTGGGCCATGATGATTAAAGGGGTTGCTTTGTACCGAGACGGATGTAAATTATCACAGCCGCTGACTTCCACCTTTCAAGAACATTCTTGCTTAACAAAAATATTACAGGAAAAAGATGAGCAGGGAGAAGAAAAAATTGTTAAAGAAACTATCCAAAAAAAAGTAAAAGTGGGCGCAAAAACCTTAACTCTTTCTGCGAATGTAAATTCAGGAAAAGTAACGGGTGTTTCTTACAACATGAATGATTTATCTTTAACTCAGCAATTAATGATGAATGCCTTGGTGAATACTATTAATTTAGGATTAGAACAAGACTTAAAACCGGGAGCACTTGCTAGAAATCTAAAGATGGATGGACATCCATTGATTAGCGAATTACAATTATTTTTACAAGAATTTGAAGAAGAGAGCTCTTGTGAGTCTTCAAGTTTACCTAAATCTACGGTAATTAAAGATGCTGAAATTAAAAACCCCGAAACCAAAAATCCTCTGCAAAAAAAATGTTCTGCTTGTGGCGCTGCTCAACTAAGGCAGAATGGCACCTGCATGCTCTGTGAAGTGTGTGGGGAAACTACTGGGTGCAGTTAGATTTTTAGCACAAATTCAACTAAAAAACCTAAATTTTTTATATCAGACTAGTTTTAAGCGTATTTATAGGCTTATTTAAGATAAAAATTGGGGTCTAAAAAGATTAAGATTCAAAACCATTATTAATCTCCAAAATGACTGAAGAAAAAGGATCTTTACCAGTATCAGAACCGATTGAAATAAAAAAAATAATTAAACGAGATGAAAGAATAGTTGATTTTGATGTAGAAAAAATTAAAGAGGCTATTTCTCAGGCAATAGAATCAGTGGGAGAACCAAACTTAGGACTAGCACACTCTTTAACCCAAGAAGTGGTTAAGCTGTTAAATAAAGGGTTTAGTAAAGCTTCTCCTCCAACGGTTGATGACGTACAAGACATCGTGGAAAAAGTTTTGATAGAAGAAGGACAGGCTCAGACCGCTAAAGCTTATATTCTTTACCGCCACAAAAAAGACGAAGAAAGAGAAAGAAGAGCTTTAATTTTAGGCAAAGAAGAAGCCGGAGAAAATTTAGTTTTTTCTAATGAAGCATTAAGAATTCTAAAAGAACGTTACTTACTCAAAAATTCAGAAGGGGAAGTAGTGGAAACACCCAAAGGGATGCTGCAAAGAGTCGCTAAGAATATTGCCAAAGCTGATGCAATCTATGGAGCAGTTAAAGAAGACGTAAAGAAAACTGAAGAAATCTTTTTTAATTTAATGGCCGATTTAAAATTTCTGCCTAATTCACCAACTTTGATGAATGCAGGAACTCCCACTCAACAATTAGGTTCCTGTTTTGTCCTGCCCGTAGAAGACGATATGGAAGGAATTTTTAACTCGTTAAAACATGCGGCTTTAATCCACCAAAGAGGAAGCGGAACTGGTTTTTCCTTTTCACGGTTAAGACCTAAAGGAGATTTTGTCGGTAAAAACGCGGGCGTGGCTGCTGGTCCGGTAGCTTTCCTAAAAGTTTACGATAAAGCGCTGGAAACGATTAAACAAGGAGGAGTTCGTCCTGGTGCAAATATGGCCGTATTGCGCGTTGACCATCCGGACATCATTAGATTTATCGAAGCTAAACGCAACCAGCCTTCACTTAAAAATTTTAATCTTTCGGTTGCGGTAACGGATCGCTTTATGAAAGCAGTTGAAGCCGACCGGGAATATTTTGTAGTAAATCCAAAATCAGACAAATTTGTAGGTAAATTAAGAGCAAAAGATGTTTTTGCCATGATTACTCAAAATGCTTGGAAAACTGGAGATCCCGGTTTGATTTTTATTGACGAGATTAATCGAAAACACCCGGTTAAAAATTTAGGAGAAATTGAAACAACTAATCAATGTGGTGAAGCACCCCTGCTTCCTTATGAGGGAATTATCTTAGGATCACTTAACTTAAACAAATTTATTAAATATGGTTTAGAGTCTAAACCGGAAGATATTGCTTGGGAAGAATTGCGGGAAGGAGTACGAATTGCAGTTCATTTTTTGGATAATGTTATCGACATGAATTCTTATCCTTCTAAAAAAATCGAGGAACAAACCAAAAACACCAGAAAATTTGGATTAGGAATAATGGGTTTTGCAGACCTGTTAATTAAATTAAAAATAAAATATGATTCTGAAGAAGGTTTAGTTATTGCTGAAAAATTAGTTTCATTTATCAAAGAATCCGCATACCAAAAATCATTTGAACTTGCTGAAAAAAGAGGAGTATTTCCGGCCTGGAAAGAATCAGAGCATGAGAAAGCAGGTAAAAAAATGCGTAATGCTACCTGCCTGTCCATTTCTCCAACGGGAACCATTAGCATATTGGCCGGAGCTTCTTCTGGTTGTGAACCTCTTTTTGCTATCTCTTATCAACGATCCTTGTTGGGAGATAAAGAAGTAGTGTACCTTAATGCTGAATTTGAAAAAGTAGCTAAAGAAAAAGGATTTTATTCTTCGGAATTGATTAGAAATATTGCTCAGATAGGCAGTGTCCAAGACTTTAAAGACATTCCCAAATCTATTAGAGATATATTCATTACCGCCCAAGAGATTAGCCCAGAATGGCATGTAAAAATGCAGTCTACTTTGCAGAAACACGTGGATAATTCCATTTCTAAAACTATTAATTTCCCGCATACTGCGGCTATCAAAGATGTTGAAGATGCTTACTTGTGCGCTTGGAAAGCTAAATGTAAAGGCATCACTATCTACCGTGACGGAAGCTATGAAGATCAAGTAATTAATATTGGAGAAAATAATTAGTGTTGAAGAAAAATGGGCGGAGAAAATAAATGCTCGTTAACAAAATTAACCCAAAAGATTTTTAGAGATGAAAGCTGGACAAGTTCACGTTTATACTGGAGAAGGTAAAGGAAAAACTACTGCTGCTTTAGGCTTGGCCTTAAGAGCAGTCGGACAGGGCTTAAAGGTAGTCATGGTTCAATTTATGAAAGGGGGCAAATATACTGGAGAATATGTTGCTGCTAACAATTATCTGCCTAATTTTAAAATATTGCAGTTTGGCCGTCCTTGTATCAAGCAGCCAAAACAGCTTAAATTAAGCGGATTCAATCCCGAGCTAAATCAACCGGAACAATTTAATTCTGTGCATGAAGATATTGATTGCGGTGATTGTAAATATTGTTTTCTTAATGATGACATTCAAAGGGATTATGTTGAAGAAGGATTTAATAAAGCCTCAGAATTGATCTTATCAGGCAAATATGATTTAGTTATATTGGATGAAATCAATTTAAGTATGCACCTTGGTTTTATTAATCCAAAATTAGTACTGAACTTAATCACTAATAAGCCGGAACTGGTTGAACTGGTTCTTACCGGAAGAAATGCGCCGGCAGAGATACTTGCTGCTGCTGATTTGGTTACCGAAATGAAAATGAGCCGGCATTATTATAATACCGGCACTAGCGCCAGAAGAGGAGTTGAGTATTAATATTGCGCGTTGTTAAATACAGATTGGGTGAAACGGGAAGCGCAGCGTTCCCGAAGCGTTTGAACTTTGGCCATTAATCTACTCTCGTTAACAAAGTCTTTTTATTTCTTCAATGACCTTATCAAGATTGTCATGAATTTCGTTCGCTTGAAATCTTCTTACTTTCCATCCATCCATTCTGAGATGAATGTCTCGTAAAATATCAGATTCAATTTTTTGAGAATGGGCTTTATCACCATCAACTTCGACATCATATTTATTGTCATTTATGAACAAAGCAAAATCAAGCCTATAAGTTTTCTTTCCTCTTATTTTTGTTTCATATTGAGGAAGAACATTAATTCCCTCTTTAGTTAGTTTTTTGAATAAGTTCTCTTCAACAGGAGAATCAAAATTAACATCTAACTGTTTCTTAGATTCGGCATGTTCTAATAAACTTTTAAGAAAACCTCCTGCCTCATTACATTTTTTCTTATCACCTACAATCAAGAGAACACTTCTTGCTCTTGTAATGGCTACATTCAACAATTGTGTAGTATTATGAATCCAGTTAAGTGTCGTTTGTTTTATACCCTGCGATATTGCTGGTGAGAAGATAATTATATCTTTTTCATCTCCCTGAAATCTATGAGCAGTTCCCACTGTAATGTCCATACTATTCAATTCTTTAGTCCTTTTAATCATATCTGTAATTAATTCCATCTGAGCCCTAAACAAAGTTACAATTCCAAAGGAAATTTTCTTTAATTTTGATTTTTGAAAACGCTTGAGAAGTTCTACTATTTCTATTGCTTCTTCTTTGTTGTATGGGCTTTTAGTTTGGCTAGTTTTACCGCAAACATCAATCCATTTAACACCTCTTGGATGAACTTTGTCAGGAATTAATTTGCTTTCATCAGTCATTATGTTTAATTTTTTCTCATAAAAATACTCATTTGAAAAACTAATAATATCTTTGTGGGAACGATAATGTTGATTTAATAATACTGGTGTTTTATTTTTACTTTTGATTATTCTTTCTGCAAGGTCATAAAAGGAGTTTTTACTATAAGCATAATCCAAATACAGTTCAGAGATTTTATTTTCTGAAGCAATTTTCTTATCTTCCGTCTCCCTAAGTAATGAAATATGCTTTAATTGTTTAGGATCACCAATAATCACTACTTGTTTTGCTCTATAAAACAGAGGCAGGGCAGAAGCAATATCGCATTGTGAGGCTTCATCAATAACTAACAAATCAAAAAGATTTTCTTTTAAGGGAAGGCTATTTTTTGCCGATAGGTTAGTTACAATCCAAATTGGAAGAAAAGATAACAATTCCTGAATTTCACTTTCTTGTTCCACTACTAACTGTCTCCATAAAGAATAATCTTCAATGTATCCTTCTAATTTTTCTGAAGCATCAATATATCTGGAAACATGGTTTTCATCATTAGTGGAGGTTTTCTTTATTTTCTTGAACCAATAATTTTCAAATATATTTCTGGATAACTTTATTCTTTCTTCTTGGAATTTAGTTATTTTAGATTGTAAGATATAGATAGAATCTGATTTTATTAAGTTCTGTTTTAAAGTATCTATTTCTTTTCTGACAAGAGATATTTGCTTAAATAGCATAATCAATTTCAGAGAGTTTTTGATTTCTTTAGTGTTAAGTTTAACGTTTTTGTTTAAATATTCTCTAAACTTATCACTTAAATCGCCATAATATTTTTTGAAAATTGCTTGTTCTTTTTTTTGATAAAAAGAGGGTAAGATTGTTTTAATTATTTTTTTGATAAACGTTATATCTCCAAAATTATTTTTAATATCGCGTTCTAATTTAAACTTATTAATTGCTTCAAATTTATCCTCTTTGCATTGGTTGTAAAGTTCTTCAGGAACGTCTTTTGCTAAACTATCGGCTTGATTTTGTAATTTTTCAATTTCCTCGTTAGTTTTAGACATATCTTCTAACTGTGCTTTGAGAGAGTTTGTTTTTTTATTTATATTTTTAATTTTCTCAATATCATTTTCAAAATTAGAAGATACTTTTAGGTAATTTTTGTTTTGAAAGATTTTATGAATTTGTAATTTGGAGTCTTTTCTATGTTTACTAGAACCCATCCTCACAACTAGGTCTTTAGATAAAACTGTTTTAAGCTTATCATTTACTACATCTACCGCCCGATTATTTTTACTTGCAAATAAGACGGTCTTATTATTCCAAACTGCATTGGCAATAATGTTAAGAACTACTTGTGATTTTCCTGTACCCGGAGGTCCGGTAATCACGCTAATATTACTTGAAAAAGAATTTTTAACTGCTTTTTCTTGTGATTCATTTAGGGGAAATATCTCAAGAAGATCTTTTTTGTTTTCTGGATTTTCAGAGTTTTCTTTATCAAACAAAACTCCCAATGATGTTGATTCTAATTGATGTTGAGATAAATTTTTCAGTTTTTGTAATTCATCTACTAATCCCCTAGTAAAACCCATTCTCTCCCCAAAATATATAATTGCTTTATTTACCAATTGGGGAGATGGCCTTATAACCAATGGTTTTTGTTCAAGTTCAGAGAGGATGGTTTTTGTATCAAGGTTAAGTAATTCTGTTATTTTTTGAATTTTAATAAAAAAATCTTTTTCTTCATCAATTTCTGAACGAATTTTATATATTTCTTCTACATTATAATCGTGTTTAGCCAAAATATAATGATTGAATTCGGGAATGACAGATTCTTTGGTAAAAATAATTGTATCATCTTTTTCTTCAAAGAAAATTTCAACAAAGAAAATAGGACTGACATTTCCATTTGAATCCATGAATAATGGAAAACCATAAAAAATAGGCATATTTTTCTGAAGAAGTTTATAGTTTTTGAAAATATTTTCAATTTCAGGAGTTTTTTTAATTATAATTTGTTCTTTTTTCTCTAGAAAGAGTTGTTCTTTTTTGAAAATATTTGAATGAAATTTTTTACTCTCTGATCTGTAGTTGAAAGTAAGGGATAGCATGTCTTCTTTCTCTAAACAAGAGATATAATAATCTAATAGCGAGCGAAATTCTTCAGTTGAATCTATATAGTGAACCATATTTATATTATAATAATGGTCTATTTTTAATGTTTTCTAACGAGAAAGCCCTATTTAAATCGTTCTGGAAAATTTAGGAATGTGAAACAAACCGTTTAAACCTCATTATAGGATAGTTACATAACAATTTCCGAATTCTTTTTTCTTATGGGTTTACCGCCCCTTAAACAAACATTCAATTCGCTTTATCAACAATAAATTAACAAAACCAAACATTTATTAATTAATAATAATTTAATTGACTATCTGATTCCTATCTGAGGAAAAAGAGGTGTGTTTAGGAGCAATCTGGGGTGTAAACTCCAGAACGCTCTTATGAACTTCTTGGTTTATTATGTTTCATTAATTGTTTAATATTTTTAGCAAAACTAACTATAAAAAATTAATGAGGAGAATAACCCCCCAGCAAATTTTTATGGTAATTTATAGGTTCAAGCAGACCTTCTTTTTTTTCAACCCAGTTTTCTTCTAAAAGAAAATTTAAAATTCGGTCCCGGACCAGCGGATCAACTTCTGCTTTGGCAGGGTCCTCTTTTTTTATTATGGCATCATAAACAGTAAAAGTTTCTTTCTTAAAAGGAACTTTAGCACAATCCCAACAGGTTGGTAGATAAGCAATTCTATGCTTTCCATCTTCCCTCTTCTGTTCAATTCTAACCGTTTTATCAAAAAAAGGTGCAGGAACATACTCACTCAAAATCAGATTACCTTCTTTTGATGCGAAATCATAATCTCCTAATTTTTCGATTAAATCCGCACATCCAATTTCAGAAGCAAAATCTTTTAACCACACTCGTTGAGTATGATTAGCGGGCATCCCGCATTGTTTTCCATTGGTTATTGCTTTACAGACTGGTTTTTTATCAATTTTAACATTTAATCTCCTTATGACTGCATCAATATTTCCAAAATTCATGTCTCGAAAGTCATATTCCAATCCAGAAACATACAGGACCAAGCCCTTTTTACGAACCCAAAGTAAAAATTCAACAAAATCTTGTGCTGCCCTCTCGTTTAATGTAAACAAATTAGCTTCATCTATTCCTACTGCTAACAAAGGCAAACCCCGGGCGTGTTCTACTCCGCCATAAATAATCTTAGAGCTGCCCGAACTAGCTTTATTTTGTTCTAAAAAACTTAACCGATTTTCTAAATCTTCTTTTAGTTCTTTTATTGAAGATGAAGAAACTGCTGGAAATTTTATTCTTTCATCAATTTGCAGGCAGCCACAATCTCGGGTATTTAAAGTATTCCCATAGGCAATAACATTAAATCCAGAATGCTTAGCTCGCTCTAATTCATTAACTAAAGCTTCAGTTTTTCCTCCGTTCATGGAAGTAAAAAAACCGATAATATATCCTCTTAAACGATCAACGGGAATTTCTTTAATGTCCATTATTTCACCACCTTTTTTATTAAAAAAAATGATTTTTAGCTAATTAATAAACATTACCAAGCTTTAATTATATTATTAGACAACATAAAAAGCTATAAAGCCAAAATTTATTTTAATTAGCCCCATGCTTCTTAAACAATTAAAACTGGAAAATATCCGTTCTTACCTTAATGAAGAGATTAATTTTACCGAAGGATCAACTTTACTTTCCGGCGACATCGGCTCGGGAAAATCGACCATTCTTCTAGCAATAGAATTTGCTCTCTTTGGAACTTCCCGACCAGATCTTCCCGCAGAAGCTTTATTACGCAAAGGAGCCAGAGAAGGCTCGGTAGAATTGTCTTTACAAATACAGGGCCAGGAAATAGTTATTAAAAGGAAACTTAAAAAAGAAAAAGATACGATTAAGCAAATGCCCGGCTCAATTATAATTAATCAGGTTCAAAAAGAGCTTATGCCGGTAGAACTTAAAGCAGAAATTATTTCTTTGCTTAAATACCCTGAAGAACTGGTGAACAAAAATAAAAATTATATTTATAGGTATACGGTTTACACTCCCCAGGAAGAGATGAAGCAGATCTTGCAGGAAGACGCTGAAGAAAGACTGGATGTTCTTAGAAAAATATTTAATATTGACAAATATAAAATTATCCGTGAAAATTTACAGACCTATCTTAAAAAAATACGTACAGATATAGCTATTCTTAAAACCAAAACTGAACCTTTGGAAGATCAAAAAAAGCAGCGGCAGGAATTAATTGCCGAGAAAGAAACCTTAAATAAATTTACAAAGGAATTAATCCCTAAACAAAATTGGTTACTGGAAAGATTACAGCAGCAAAATAAAGAACTTGGAGAATTAGAATTGCAGCAGAAAGAATTTTTAAATTTAAAACAAGAATATAAAACTAGCCAAGCTTTATTTTATGAAAAAAAAGAGCAATGCCTGCAGCTAAATCTAAAAAAAGAAAAAGTAAAATTAGAGATTGCCCAATTATTGCTACCAGAGAATAGGATAAATAAAACTTTAGAGCAGACCAAAGCAGAATTAAACGAAAAAGAACTGCGAAAAAATCAAATTTTAACTAAAAAGACTATTTTTCAGGAGAGATTAAGTCAAATTAAAGATAATCTTAAAAAAATTCAATCAGAGATTAATGAAATAATCCGGCAGACAGATAAAATTAAAGAGAAAGAAAAGCTGCGGGAAGAATTAAATTTAAAAATCACTAATAAAAATAAATTACAGCAAAAGATAAAAGATGCCGAAGAGCAAATTCAGAAGATTCTAAAAATAATAACTACAACTGAAACTATTCTTTTTCAATCCAGGGAATTACAGGAAAAAATCTGTTCTTTTGATACCTGTCCGACTTGCCTACAGGAAGTTTCTCCAGACCACAAACATAAAATTGCCAGTCAAGAACAGAATAAAAGTGTGCAAGCAGAACAAAGCTTGCTGCTGTTACAGGAAAGAAAAAAAGCAAAGATTCAGCAGAAAGAATTGCTCCAAAAAGAAATTGAACAGGTTATATCTAAAGAAAATCTGCTGATTAAAATTACTTTTGAACTCAATCAACTACAAGAAAAAAAAGAGCTCGGTAGGCAGAAAGAAGAGCAGCTTAATTTAGGGTTAATAGAAATAGAAAGCTTAAAGCAAAAAATTGAAGAAATTGATCGAGAAAACAATCTGGAAAGTTTAGATAAAGAAATCGGCCAAATTCAAGAATATTTACATTTGCTTTCCACAAAACAAATTTTAGAAAGAAATGTCTTGGAATTAAATCAGCAGATAAACCGTAATGCAGAGCAGAGAGCTGAATTTATTACAAAAATTGCAGTCCTGGAAGAAAAATTTTCCAGTAAACAAGATTTGAGTCTATTGATGGCAGAAAAAAAGAGATATTTGGCTAGAACTACTGCAGAAGAAAAAGAGCTTGCGCTCAGCATTGCCAGACTGCAAACCCAAATCAGTAGTATCAATAAATACCAAGAACAGATTGAAAAAAATCTTGATCAGCTTAATCTGGAAAAGAATAAATTAACCCTATTGAAAGAAACTTATCATTGGCTAGAAGAATACTTGCTTAAGCTGACTTATTCTATAGAAAAACAGGTGATGGTAAATATTCACGGCCATTTCAATCAAATTTTCCAGGATTGGTTTGCTGTGCTCATCGATGATGAAAATGTCTCTTCCCGGATTGATGAATCTTTTACCCCTATTATTGAACAGAATGGGTATGATATCTCGTTCCAGAATTTAAGCGGAGGGGAAAAAACCTCGGCCGCGCTGGCTTACCGCTTAGCTTTAAATCGGGCCATAAATGATGTGGTTAACGAAATAAATACAAAAGATTTATTAATTTTGGATGAACCCACGGATGGATTTAGCTCAGAACAGCTAGATAAAGTAAGAGATGTTTTAGAAAAGCTTAAATTGAAACAGACAATTATAGTCTCGCACGAGTCAAAAATTGAAAGTTTTGTAGAAAAGGTGATTCGAATAAATAAAATTGGCCATGTTAGCAGCGTGGCGTAAATAACCAAGTTATAAGCAGCATAACAAAGTTTTAAGTATAACAGAATGCTAATAGCTTTACCAAAGTGGAAGAAAAAACTTTATCAGAAACAAAAGAATTATCTGCTGAACCATTAGAAAAAATAGTCCAGAACAAAACCTTTTATTCTTTCCGAAGCCTACAGGATGACCCTCTTTTCCAAAAAATAGTGCAAAAAGACCTAGAAAAAATGAAGTCTAGAATAAACCTAGATCTTCAGGACCCCGTATGGAATATCCTTCTCGTCCAGTCAATCCAGGGGCATGCTCAAAAAGGCCACGGTCATTTTAAGACCTGTGAACGCAAATATCCACAGGCAACGATTACCGACGTGATTGCTGCTGCAGGCATGGATATTAATACCATCAAAGCAGCACGGCAGGAATTAGTTGATGAAGTTTATGCCTGGGTTAATCTTGCTCTTAATAATAATAATAATGGTAATAGTAATGCCGGGAATAGGAGTACTAAAAATAACAACCCCCTGAAGCAAGATAAATTACAATTAAACAACAAACCTTTGCTTCGAATAAAATTTATTGAAAATTATGTTGTTGATCAGGTAATGATTCTTAAAGGGATTGTTTTAGCCGGACATATGGATAATTATCAATCCCGAATGGAAACAGTAAATCATTATAAGACCACTATTAAAGGCAACCCTTTAGAAATTGGGGGTGGTGAAACTTATTTAGTGGATTTAGAAATGCTTGCTGAATCCGGTTTAAACCAAACTTTTTTAGCTGATACTGAACACGATGATAAAAGAATTGATTATTTACAACGATTAGGAGTAATTGTTGACGGTACAGATGATAAAGAAAATACTGAAAGTGTATATATCCGCAGAAAGATAGGCGCGGGGATTTCTGACGATTTAGCCATGATTGTGATTGGAAAAAAATACGGCGTTTCTGCTATGCTGGGCGCATTTGTGATCGATGCTATCGATACTTATGATAAATGCGTTCTCCATCCTAAGGAGAAAGGACTGGATGAAGTACTGGCCGCCCATATTCAAAAAGAATGGAAAGAAAAAACCGGGAGTCTTTTAGCCAGCCAAGAAGAAATCATGGAAGTTATTTATTATTCTGCAAAAAACAATAATCCAAAAGTAAATGTGAGTTCATCTCACCGAAGATTTGTGCAGTTTGCTGGGAAAAAAATATACCGTCCAACCTTGCAATCGCATATTGCTTTTGTGGAAGGCCGGCCTACAGAAGAATTTCCGGTAGGTTTTAGTCAGATGAGCAGCAGCGAACTTTATCAGAAAGCACAGAAAAGAATCAACCATATGCTGGAACATCAAAAAGAGAAATAAGAAGAAGAATAATAATATAGTTCTATTAAATAATTATTTATTCCACAACTGTTTTTAAGGAAGCTATAGCCACTTCCATCTGCTGGTCATTCGGCTCTTTAGTGGTAATCCTCTGCAGCCAAAGACCGGGAGCAATCAAGATTTTAACTAATGGATTAAAACGATATCTGCCGCTTAATTTAATTAATTCGTAGCTTACCCCAGCAATCGCCGGTAATAGTAAGATTCTCCCTACCAATTTCATCCATAAGGGCCCGGTAATCAAAGTGAAAATAAAAATAGAGAGAAGCAGCACCATAAATAAAAAAGAAGTCCCACAACGAGGATGAAATCGCGAATATTTTTTTACATTTTCTACGGTTAGTTTTTCTTTATTTTCATAACAGTAAATGGACTTATGTTCCGCACCATGATATTGAAATAAAGTTTGAACTTCTTTCATAAAAGAAATTGCGATTAAATAACCTAAAAATAAAATTACCCGGAATAAACCGTCTAAAAGATTAAATAAAAAACCTTCTGAATGAATCCAATGTGCAGAAAAAAAAGGCAAAACTACAAAAGCAAGAACTGCAACTAAAAAAGAAAAAGCAATAGTTCCAATAATTTCTTTTTTACTTAATTGTTCTTCTTTACTTAAGTTTTGATTGCTACTCCATATTAAAGCCCGAATGCCATCGTAAAGAGCATATCCTAATCCAACTACACCCCGCAGAAAAAAAACATTAAATAATTTAGGCGAAATACTGCTTTGTTCTTTTCTAACTTTAATTTTTCCATCAGGAAAACGAACTGCAACGGCATACTTTTCTTTATTGCGCATCATTACGCCTTCAATAACCGCTTGTCCACCGACATCCATATAAAAACAACAGATAATGGCGCATTTATAAAATTAACTAAGAAAAATGCTGATTAACTAAGAAACTGCTAAGTAAAGATTTCTTACTAAGTTTTTCCAACAGAAAAGTATTTAATACAAGACCGTTCCAGCTGAAAAGATGCAGGAAAAAACCATCCTAAAGATAGCAGTTATTGTAAGCATGTTAGGTTTAGGTTTCTTATTTCTTTATTCTAATCAATTGAACTTGGCTACCATAGCTGACCTTGATTCCGTAGGCGTTAAAGAGAGCGTACAGCTTAGGGGCAAGGTAAATTCAGTTCGGGTTACCGAAAAAGCCACCTTTCTGGAACTGGAAGGAGAAAAAGTGGTGAAGACCGATGTTATCCTATTTCCAAAAGAAAGCATCTTCATAAAAGAAGGAGATTATGTGGAAGTATTAGGCACCGTTGAAGAATACAACGGAAAGAAAGAATTAATTGCCAGCAGGATTGTGTTGAAATAGATCTCTGTTTGATTAAATTATTCCTTGGCTTCCTTCCACATAACGTCAAAATACTGCCTGAAACTGCCCATCACTTCCTTCCCGGTTATTCTGATTACTAAAGGTTCTCGGGTTAGAACGATAATACAGGATTTGTTTTTATAGAGCATGATTTCTGCCGGGGTTGACTGTGGTAGAAACTTAACATGATATTGCCTTGACTTAAGAAAAAAACCTATTCTTTCGGTCCTATTTCTTAATTCCTCATTAAAAATGATCTTGGTAATTATTCCTTTATTTTCCTTTAATTTTGAATATTTAAGAAAGAAAGTGTCGGCCTGTTTTTCTGACTCTCCTTTGCTTGCGCCAAAAACATAGTTTTCATCTCCTTTTTCGCATTCGTCCAGAAGATCCTCAAAAACCGTTTTCATTCCGTTCCATCCGTGAAAGACTTCTACGTTAATCTTTTCTTTCACTTCTTTGAATTTAAGAAACAGCGTTGGAAGAATTTCTTTTACAAAATCTTTTTCCTGCTCAATTTCTTTTTCTTTTTGGTCCAGAAAATCAAGAATCCTGTTGGGATTTGCCGGACTGAAATGGGCTATGCCGTTCTTTTCCACTTTGGAAATGATGCCCTTTTCAAGAAGCCTGTTGGTGACATCATAAATATTTGAAGGGGCGATTCCTGAAAGTTTGGCTAACTTTGTTTTGGTCGTTTCTCCCAGCTCTAAAAGAGCTTCATATACTTTAATTTCCCCTTCTGTAAGCCCAATTCTGCGGAGGTTTTCCAGCTTCATCTTTTTCTCTTTTCCAATCTCTTAGTTTTCTCCTGCTGTTCTAAATAATTTTCTTTAGAAATTACTTTTTCACCGCTTTCTTTCTCCAGTTCTTTTCTTGCAACTCCCACCACGGCTCCACCTTTTTGTGCAGCATCTTTGTTTTCAACAAAACCCTGAGCATCTTTATTTTTGGCAATTTTTGTTGTGGAAGCTTCACCCAGCATAGTAAAAATCAGCTCCAAGTCATTCATATGATCTCTCAAGTTCTCTTTTTTCAATCCTTTAAGATCTTTATATTCAGAAGGAGTTAAGCCGAAAGCAGCTTTTGATATTTCAGAAGTCAAGATTGAATATTCCTTTTGCGTTTTCACTCCCCGTTTATCCCATTCATCAGTCAATTCATCTCGGATAGCTATTCCCCTAACCCTTTTTTCTATCCAATCATCGGAATATCCTTTTTGTTTGTAAAGCTCTTTCATTCGCTTCTGGGC
>CAZKNU010000022.1:0-17162 GCA_964554235.1 uncultured Methanosarcinales archaeon
GTTTGGTTGGCTCTGTCCTAAATCTTTCTAAGAGTCGCCTTGGCCGGTGTCTTCGCCTTTTTCTGGCTGTCTATTGATAGAAAAAGTAACTTAATTCTAATCTTACGAATAGCTTAGCTCAGCCACCTTTTGGCCTAGGCGGCGACTCTTAGGACAGAGCCTGTTTGGTTGGCTGCGAAAATCTAAAAAAAGCTTTTAAAACCGCAAAGTATTTCAAGTCCAAGTTCTCTTAAATCACAAAGGATTAAGCTGAACCAAAAGGAACGACTACTTTTAATTTATTCTCCGATACTTTAAATGTAAGCAAATCCCCTTCTTTTATATCATACCTGGTGACAGAATCTAAAGATAATTCCGAAGGATTATTCGCCCAATACATTAAGGTTAATTCTTCTCCGTCTTTAATTTGAAGATTAAGCATTTTGTATTCACAATTTTCCCCCATAAACGGCTCTCGAGTAAGAGTTCTTAACTTAAGTGATGTCTGTGGAAATTCCTGGGTTACTAAGGGATATGCTCCTGATTTTATCAGTGGTAAATACAATCCTGCATTTCGATACCATGCTCCGGTTCCTGCACCGGCTCCAGCAACGACCAATATCCCTGTGCTTTTCTGCTCTTCATTTTCTCCGTTAAGTTTTAGCAGATAGCGGCTTATCATATCGGTAGCTTTGATAGATAAAGAAACCGTACAAATGGAATCTTCCATTCTAACTCCATTCACCGTAGTGGCAATTTTAGCCCAATATTCTGTATCAAATTCTCCCTTCGTTATTCTCCCTAAGCATTGCCCTAAGCTTTCAGGAGTAAAAGATAACAATTTGCCGTAACTAGTTTGAGGATCAGAATTAACTCCCGCCATATATGCACCAGGAAACAAGTGCGCACACATCTGAAAAAAATTGTCTCCCCCAATAACCGCGAGCAGTTCTACTCCAGGTTTAGGGACGCGAGCTTCCTGGAGGGCAATTACATCTACCACTTCCGCACCAGGCACTTGAATTAAGATCTGCTCAATGTTTTGTTTCTGATGAAGATGACTGGTTACAATTTTATCTACATTTTTTCCTTGCTGTCTATAATTGCTTAATACTTCATCGTAAGATAATCTCAACCGATGCATGTCCCATTCTATTTTAGATTTTTTAGCGGCGATTGTTAATTTCATGCTTTTACTCGGTCAAGTTTGATTTGATAAATCTGTTTTCCTACTGCTTCTATTTTTTCTTTATTTTTTAACACGTTTAACCATTCTTCCGGAAAAATTAAGCCGTTTTTTGCTCCACATAGTGCCCCATACATTGCTCCGGTAGTGTCACAATCCCCACCCCAATTAACGGTTCCAATCAATCCTTTAAGTAGTTCATCCCAATATTTCTGAAACATAAATAAAGCAAAAGGATACGAACATAACACAGAACTACCTGAACCCAGAGCAGTATGCGCTTCTTCATCCAAAACATCTTTGTTATTTTTAATCCATTCCAAACGAGAAGTCAAACTTCCTTTTTGTGCTGCAGGATAATTTGCAGGAACGGGTTTTTCCCAGGAAGAACAAATCTCAACCATAGATTCTACAAATTCATTTCTGGAAGCTTCTTGCAGCAAAAGATAAATTAAATGGGCTTGTACCACTCCGCTAGCTATAGAGCGAGGATCAAGATGAGTAATCTTTCCTATTAATTCTGCATATTCCAATCCTTGCTGATGATTGCCGGTTGCATCCATATACAACCCCAGCGGAGACATTTTCATTGCCGGAGCATTTCCTGGTCCGCCGATTACACCCGATTCTAACGGAGATATTCCTTGCCTCAACCGCTCAAAACCCTGGCGGGTAGTTCCTCCGAATCCTCCAGTAATAGTTCCATCCGGTTGAATACGGGAGGTGTATTCGTATAATTGTTTCTGAGCAATATCTTCTAAGTCTAATCCGCCTTTAGTGGCAATAGATTCAGCTAAAGCTAAAGTAAGAATCGTGTCGTCAGTATAATCGCCTTTAGTTAAATCAATATTAAAATATCTAATCTTGCCAAATTCGTCTTGGTGAATAATTTCTCCTTTATCGTCTCTTACGATTATCGGGCCTATAGGGCAGAGGATTTTTCCTGCATATTTCTCTATTCGAGCTTTACTCCAGGCTTCTACGGGCATGCCTAAAGTGTCTCCGAGTGCACAACCAATTAAAGTACCAATATATTTATCGGAGTTATTGTGCCCATCTTGATTGTGCCTATCTTGGGATTCAGTCGCATTAGGTTTAATCATTTTAACAACACCTCCAGTAATTTATCTTTGACAGGACATCTACTTCTTTGATTATTTCCACTCCCCCATAACTTATCCTCTCCGTGACCTTGGAGTCAAGGCAATGATGGACAACTAGTGGATCATAGAGGTAAACCTGCTCGTACTTTATAAAATTTAGCCAGCGCCTATAATTAAACTCATGGTTTCACCTCAACTTTGCTTTGTAATCCGGCCTTACCAATTTAACCTTTCTCTCAACTGGAATGACGGTAACAATCGCACCGGCATTAAACTCCAAGTAATCACTCTCGATTCCATCACTGAAAATTACTCCATTAAAGTACATGTTTGAGGTGACCACTACCGGATTATTTCTAGTTATTTTACCGGAGATAACGGTAGCTCCGCTGGCTTTTGAGGGAAAAGGCTCTCTAACCACAAACTGCAAATAATCGGCATCCCGGGGAAAAACAATACTTTCCCTGCGGCAAGAATCTTTGCCAGATAACGCATATGCTCCTCCGAAGATTGAAGTTAGCCACCCCGTTGATCCGCTGCCAGTAGACACAATAATGCCGCTGGAGATCTGCCTTTCACTCCTGCCCCCGTATGCGAGATTATACCTGGCAGAAGCATGGGTTTTTTGCCCGATAAACAAATCATTCAGCGCATACAAAACCTGGCCGTCAGGTAATTTAGCCCCAGCCATAGTCAGCAACTCATATTGCGCTTTTCCTTCCAAAGTTCTTTTTAGTGTTTCAGGAAAACTGTCAGGAGTGCACGTGGCAAAAGTATTGTCATAACGCTTATCATCTGGATTAACGCTTATTACTGGCTGCTCTCCAACATATTTTGCTACATTGACAAACAAGCCGGGGTCTCCCACAACTACAACTAAGTCTTTATCACCAAACTGGAACGTATCTAGGTTTTCTTTATCAATAACCTGCAAGCGCAGCGTTGGCGGTATCGTAGAACGAGTTTGTGCTAACCCACGATGATAATCTTGGTGGGCAGAAAGGTAATATTGATAATTCTCCCCTCTCGATTCCAAGTAAAACTTAACCTGAGAGGTTGTAGCATGACGCTTTAACAACCCCTCCAGTGAAGTTTCTTTCTTTACCAAGACCACTTTTTCCAGTGCCATTTTAATTTAAACCCTGCCATTAAGCGCTCCCAGTAATTCGGGAGTGATGCTTAGGCTTTCAATGCGCTTAGCATCCCGCCCCAGTTGCAGCAAAGCGTGTGCCTTAAGCAAGTCTGCGCCCATGCCTTTGTAAACTTCTAGTTGCATTGAGGCAGCATCAGCTTGGTATCTTGCTTCTTTCATGGTATTTTTACCTTGCAACTCTACCAACTGCTCCCGTTTTCTTTCCAAGTCAATCTTGTTGGAAAGCTCATTCTCGCCGATGGCTTTCTCCTGCTCCACCGCCTTTGCCCGGCGCTGATATGAAGCTTCATCAGCTTTCTGCAACAACCCCTCGCGGTAAGTTGCACCTAATGCTTTAGCGATCTCCGGCGGAGGCTGCACGCTGGAGAAGTAAACTCCATTTAACCTAACACCTAAATCTTGGATGACTTTTGATTCAGCTAACCCTTCCTGAACGGTCTGAGACAACTCATCACTGGCAGTAAGAAGATCTTCTAATTTTCTCTTTTGAACTATGCGTCTGGCATTAGCTCTAGCGGCTTCTAAAATATGCTCAGGTAACTTGCCCGGCTCATCAGTTAAGTGGTGGTGTGTTTTAGGATCAACCGAATGGTTGTATAATGCTAAGACTTTTGCCGGATCACTTACCTGATATACAATCCCTCCCTGAAGTGTGAGCATTTGGTTATCTGAAGTAGTTTCCGTAAATACAAAGGGGAAATCCACCCTAGTTACACTTATTGATTCCAGACTAGTGCTATGTTTTAGATAAAACCCGGAAATACCCTTACCCTCTTTTTTAACTTTGCCTCCCGCGGTAACCCGAACATATTCTGCGGGTTCGGCTTTAAAATATCCTATTCCTATCATTTTAATCCCTCCGCGCTTATAGTCCGCCGACTGAATATTTATTTATTTATTTATTTATTATTCTCTAGTATGCTTTTGCTCCGTTTCCGCATCCTCATGCACGCGATAATCTATTCCCGAAGATAGCAAAGCAAGTGTTTCCAGCCCGAACTCTTTCCGGAAGCGTTCCACTAATCCTTTTTGGACTAGATATTCTGCCACAACTCCGGGAACTAAAGATTTCCAGTCTCCGCCACGCGCCATTTCCATTCGCACTGTTGTTCCTTTTATCCAGAGATGTTGTTCAGGAGGAATTAAAGTTGCTGGATGAATGACGTCGTAATGCGGTTTAAGCAGTTTAGTTACATGATCATTCCCGCTTACAAAATGATCCAGTTTTCCATAATGCTCTAAGATATGCTCCGTCCATTTCTGCCCACCAGCATATTCAGGAATTTGACCAAAATCAGGAATTTCCAGAAAAGAATAATTATTAAATCTTGGATGAAGGTATAGGTTAATCATCTCTTGGGTTTCTTTAGCAGTAAAGGGATTCCTAAGATTGTATTTATTGCTGCTGCCAATGCCGATAATTACTTTTTCAGCTTGCTCACATACTGCTTCCAGCATTAATGCCCCGCCATTGTGCAACGGCTTAAATCTACCTATCAATCCGATATTACCTAATCCCATTTTCATTTCCTCCAACAGTTTCTAAATAGATTTTAAGAATTTTTCTATGATGATCTGGAAAAGCCCAAACTGGTTTGTCTAAAAGATTAGTTATCTCTTCAAGTGTATAAACTCGAGCAGATTTTGCATCTTCTTCCTCCTGTGGTTTTAAAATCCCTCTGCCTTGAGCGGTATAAGCAACACTGGCAATAAAGGCTCGAGGGTCTTGGGTGGGTTCTGAAAAAACACACAGGGGTTTATTTGGACTATCCAAAATTATATCTAGCCCGGTTTCTTCTTTTGCTTCTTTGACGGCATTAGTTTCTAAAGTCAAGTACTCGGCAATTCCCCCCGGCAGGGCCAATCCTAAAGGAAAATATTTCCTTTCGATTAATACAATTCCTTCTTTGATGTCATCATTATATCGGATAATAATATCCGTAGCCAGGAAGGGGCCTTCATAATTCTTTTTTAAATATTCTTTAAACGTGCCGTATTTTGAAGCCATTTTATTATCCCCCCATATATGTTTAAACATATTCTAAAGTTATTGGCGCTGCTGGTGGATGAATTATTTTTGCTTTTCTTTTTGCAATTTTATTTCTTCTTAGAATGTCATCCACTATTCCCCGAGCATCATTAAATTTACTCTGCCCGTACAATTGAGAATATTCTTTAATGTCTTTGAGGGCATATTCTAATACTTGAGATTGGGTACAGAGCTGTTCAACCGAAAAGCCTTGTCTCAATCCCTCACCAACTACTTCTCCCGTTTCATATTTGTAACCCAAATCTTTGAAGTCAGTTTGTCCTTTTTCCAACCCGGCAGTTGGGATTCTTTGAGCTAAATCTACAAACCCACAATAAGCAGCTACCTGACGTACATGGCGCTTACGTAGTTCTCCAATGGGATTAAAATGTGCCGCCCCGTCACCATATAAAGTATAATACCCCAACTCGAAATCTTCATCTTTATTACCAGTGCCGGCTACTATTTTTCCTTCTGGAGCGGCGGCTTTAGCATGTAAAATGCCGGCCCTCATTTCGGACATCCTATTTCCCCGATGAAATGGTGAAGCCATGGCTTCTGGGCAGGTTGATTCAAAAGCTTTCACGTGGGGTTCGATGCTAATAATTTCATATTTGATTCCTAATCTTTCTGCTACAGTTATTCCATCTTCTGTATCTTTTGGGTCGTTAACTTCGGAAGGAAGTATGTATCCTACTAATTCTAAATGATGTTCATGATCAACATTGTAACGGTCAAAAGCAGTTTTGATAATCGCTGCGGTACAAGTAGAATCAACTCCCCCCGATAATCCTACTACACAACCAGTTGCTTCTACGTCTAAAACCGTATCAATTACAAAATCCCCAATTTCTCTACTTACCAACGCTGGGTCTATTTGCGCCAATTTAATTTTCATTTTGAGAGAATTATTCATTTTATTTACCTCTTAAATTTTGTTCTCTAAGACGTCTTTAGCAGTTACCAGCTTTGCCCCAGAACTGACCATTTTTTCCAATGCTTTCTTTCCAAATTCTGGATCTATTTTACCCTCAAAATCAATATTAACCTCTTCAATAGCATCGGTCACAACGTAAACTTCAAACGCAGGGTTGATTTCTCTGCCAAATTCTAGTTGTCTTAAAACTGCTGCTAAAACACAATAATCTGTGGCAAACCCACAATTAATTATTTTTTTTAAACCATTTTTTACTGCTAATTGAAATGCCGGCTTGAAATTAGGATTAGTGCTTACATCATAGCTTTGTTTTTCAAAAATAACCTGCGTACCTGAATTCAGAAAATTTTCTAATTCTTTTTGATTGTAAGTTCTTACACTAAGCAAAGGTCCGTCTTTCGCCCTGACGTAAATATCTTTTTGCGGCTCCAGCTCAGAGATTCTAAGTTGACCTGCAGTCCCATTCATGCAATGGTCGTTGAAAACCCCTTGTTTGTTTCTAATTAGTTCTGCGTCTTCGTAAAAATGTCTATCTACTGAACCGAGAACCATAATCTCTTTATCAACAGCAGAATTATGGATTTGAATTATGTTTGGTAATCTTTCTTCTGCGCCATAAGGTTTCATTTGCCAGGGCTTATTGGCATGAACAAATAAAGCTCCGGTTCGATAACTAAAATCGGTCTGAATGTCTGTTTCATAAACTGCCATCTCTGGAATTTTGATATTATTGGTCATTTTATTTTCCTCCGGCCCTAAAGCCATATTGCTGCATAATTTCTTGCTGTTTAGCGTGTATTCCCTTAGATATGATCACTTCGTAATTAGCAATATCTTTGAACTTAGATAGCTGCTGTTTTCTTCTCGAAGAAATTTCATTAATGCTGGGGCAATCATAAACTAGTTTGCCTGCTTTGACTATCGGGATTAACAATGCTTCTGTAGTGCCGCCTTCTTTTACATAATCAGTTATATCTTCATTCTCAAAAGCAATAATATCTCTTTTGAAATAACCATCAGATCCCGTTACTCGATACACTTGTTTTATGCCCGGTAGAGTGGATTTACTTGGCTCTTCAGAAAGTTTTCCTCGCAAGCACCAACTTCCATCTGCTTCCTGAAAAGCAGCTAGTTTGTATACTCCTCCCAAAGGCTTAGGGGGATTAACTACGTAAGTTCCTACTAAATATTTGTCTATGCCCGCTCCTTCTTTTTCGAGGCGGTCAATTTTTCCCGTAGTTAAATCGTCAGAAGCTACTAATTCGTATTGGTCTCGGGAATATCCTTGTTCTTTCAATTTTTTATGCAGCCAAAGTGCTTGGGTTAATAAATCTCCACTATCGATTCTGAAAGCAAAATGCCTCATTTTTTCTTCTGCGATTACTTGTAGTGCGGTTGCTAACGCCGAAGTAACATTATATGTATCTAATAAGAAGCACACTTTTTTTCCAAATAATTTTCCTTGTGCTTTAAACGCAGTATGCTCTGAAGGATGCAGCATCACATAAGAATGCCCATGCGTCCCGCCCACTTTTTCATTATATTTCAATCCGTAAGCAACATTAGAAGAAGCCGTAAATCCCCCGCAACGGGCTGCCCGAGAATTAAATAATGAACTTTGTGGACTGCTAGCTCGGCGGCTTCCCCCTTCTAATAATATTTTTTCTTCAGCTACAACTTCAGAAATATCGTTAGCAGTAGTGCAAACGTTAGTCTGGGAATTGATTGTACTTAAGATTAAGCTTTCATATACCTGCGCTTCCTCGAATCGTTCATGTACTCTAAGCTGGGGTTCTTGGGCGAAGAAAATAGTTCCTTCCGGTAAAGCATAAACATCTCCTTTGAATTCAAACTGTTCTGCCCACTCTAAAAAAGTTTGATCAGAAATTCCTTGGATATTTTGTAAATATTCTTTTAATTCACGATTTCCTTTTCCTCCTAGGAAGTACGCTAAACATTGTTCTAAACCACAATTTACTAAGAAATGTCGTTGAGTTAATTGGTCGTATTTTACCCCTTCGTACTCAAATGTTCCCGCCACTTTATTTACGGGCATTCTTCTAATTACTAAATCAAATACGGTTTGAATTCCGGAGATTCCCTCCTGCAGGTTAGCTTCGGCCATCGAATATTCATAAAAGTCAGCTACCGACACAGCCAGGTTCACGGTGAATTCAAGGGGGTTTGGTTGTTTCATTTTGTTGGTGATTTTTCTTGTTCCTCGCTTTCTTAGTTACTTATTGTCTTTAATACACTATATTGATAGTGTAATAACTACACTAATATATAAATATTTCGAAAGATTAGTACTAATCAGAAATCTAGCTCCTAATTTTTCCGTACAAACGCGTATACTTTAGCCGGCCGATGGGCTCCTTCCATCTTTTTCTTCCGTAAGTCTTTTAGAATCTTCAGTTCCAATAATTTCTTGCGAAAATTGCGTTTATCTAGTTTTTCATTGAGTATAACTTCATATGCTTTCTGTAGCTCCGTTAGCGTGAATTCATCCGGCATTAACTGAAAAGCAAAGTCGCTTTCGACTACTTTTTTTCTTAAGCGAGAAATTGCATAATCAATTATTTTCTGGTGATCAAAAGCCAAATCCGGTAAATTATAGACAGAATGCCAATGAAATTTATTTTCTTGAAAATTTACTTTAGTTGAGTCGACCAAGCCGTAATATACTATTGAAATGGTGCGGATACGCGTATCTCTTTTCAAATTCTGCCCAAACGTATACAGTTGTTCCAGAAATACGGCTTCGGGATTCATGCCTGCTTTTAACTTTAAGGCCATCCGGGCTGTTTCTTCAATAGGTTCATCATATCTTACAAACCTACCGGGTAAAGCATATTTGCCAAAATAAGGATTATCTTTTCTTAGAATTAAGCCGACTTTTAAGTCCTGGCTTTTAATTGTAAACAGGATTACATCTACCGCCACTCCTGGACGGAGAACTGTAAACAACTCCTCTTCTTTATCAATCAGATCTATTTTTGAGGGTATAATTTTTTTAGGCATGGTGTATTACTTACCCTAAGTAAGATTATCTTTATAAAAGTTGCTTTTTCCACTAATGCGTTCATTGGTGGATTGGCATACAATAATTTATCAATAGAAAAAGCAATGTCAGAAAACCGACCCGAGCGAAGCATAAAATGGGGTGGTCGGTTTTCTTTGACTTATCTTCAAAAACTTAGCTCTAAAAACCGCAAAGTATTTTAATTCCGGGTTCTCTTAAATGACTACTGATGAAAATAATCTTGTTAGGGCCGCCGGGAAGCGGAAAAGGAACGGTTTCTGAGAAGTTAGAAAAAGATTTTAATTTGCTGCATGTTTCCGCCGGCGAACTGCTGCGGGAAGAAGTTAAAAAAGGAACCCCTATCGGAAAAGATATTCAAAAAATTATTGAAAAAGGTAATCTGGTGCCGGATAATTTAGTAATAGAATTAATTAAATTAGAGGTGGCGGGTAAAAAAAGCTTTATTTTAGATGGCTTTCCCCGAACACTTAAGCAGGCGGAAGCAACTGCAGATTTAAACATTGATTTAGTGATTTATTTGGAAGTTCCGGAAGAGATAGTGATAGAACGATTCTCCGGAAGAAGAGTTTGTTCAACCGGTGAACATGGATATCATCTTAAATATCTGCGTCCTAAAAAAGAAGGAATTTGTGATGTCGATGGCTCCGCATTAGTTCAGCGCAAAGACGACCGGCCGGAAATCATTCAGGAAAGATTTAAGATCTATCATAAAGAAACGCAGCCGTTAATTAACTATTATAAACAAAAAGGAATTCTTAAAACTATTGATGGCTCTCCTGCTCCGGATAAAGTTTATGCTGTAGTAAAAAAAACAGTGCGGGAAGTTAAGAAGAAATAAATTAAAGTAAGTGGTTAAAACTATTTTTTACCTTTAAACAAAGTATTATACATCACCCAACGATCTATATAATCTAGTGCAAATTGTTGAAGCGCAACACTATCAACTCGATTAGTTCGTTGATTTTCTTCAATAGATGAACACTCAGTTAAACCTAAAAGAACCCCACCATTAGTTTTATTCATACCGCCAACAATTTCTCGCATGTGTTTTTCTAAACCCAGACCTAAGAGTTTTCCGCTAACTAATCCGGATCGATAAGCAAAATTAATTGCAGCTTCAGCAACTAAGAAATTGTCTTCACGGTAATATCCGTCATCTAATTTTTCTAGTCCCGGTATGCCTTCCAATTCTTCACTAAAAGATTTACTTATATCTATTAAAGTATAGTTCATATCAGTCATTTTAAATGGATAATTTATAAATATTTTGTTTTTAAACAGATTACAATCCAAATTAAAGTTAGGGGTTTTTATATTTCTAAAAAAGTTACTGCCCACATTAAAACTATTCCTAACACAAAAGCAAATAAGTGCCAAATCGATTTCTTCCAATCACATTCTTTGTGTAATTCCGGAATTAAATTGGTTCCGGCAATATAAATAAACCCGCCAGCTGCAAAAGGCAGAATTAAGCTAACAAAAGGTTCCCATTTTGTACCTAAGATTATACCGGTAACTGCTCCAACAATGGCTATCGCTGCAGAAATAAAATTAAAACATAAAGCTTTGGTTTTGGAAAACCCGGAATATAATAATACTCCAAAATCGCCCAATTCCTGAGGAACTTCGTGCACGATTACTGCAATAGTAGTAGCTATGCCTGCAGGCACACTTACCAAGTAACTTCCGGCAATGACTAAACCATCAATAAAATTATGCAGGCCGTCTCCGACTAAGTTCATCATCCCTAAATGGTGCGGCTTTTCTTCGTGCGTTAAAGGATGTTCCGAATGACAGGAGTGCTGCCAATGAATAATTTTTTCTAAAATAAAAAAGACTAAAATCCCTAATAGTACTAACAAGGACAGAGTAAGCGTAAAACCTTGTTTTTCTACTGCTTCCGGCAAAATATGAATAAAGGCCCCGCCAAATAAAGTGCCTGCGGAAAGGCTAACTAAAAATAATAGAATTCCGCTCAATCTTTTCTTGCTAAGCATTAAAGAGATAATACCAATTAAAGAAACCAGTGAAACTAATACGACGCTGATAAGTATATACAAAGCAGTAGGCATATTATCCAAAATAGCATAACTATTTAAATAAGTTACTGATTCTCATTATCAATAAGATGAGAAAAACAAAACAGAAAGAATTGATTGAATTGGAATTAGCTAAATTTAATAAATTTTTTACTGCAGAAGAATTATTTAAAAAAATCAAGAAAAAAAATCACAAAATAGGGATTGCCACTATTTATCGGTTTTTAAAAGAATTAAGACAAAAAAAAGAGCTCCATTCTTATTTATGCGATCGACGAACAGTTTATTCAAAGGAAGAAGATAATCACTGCCATTTCATTTGTCAAAAATGTAAAGAAAAAATCCATTTTGAAATCCAAAATATTGATTTCCTTAAGAAAAAAATAAACGGAGAAATCTGCCATTTTCAAATTGACGTTTATGGCACTTGCGAAAAATGTCTTAAGAATTAATTAATAATTTCTTTACGACGATGGTCGCATAACTGCCTTTGGGCAAAGAGAATTTTAATGTGACTTTCATCATACCGGCATTTAATTCATCTTTAGTCTTTCTTCCGATTTCTAAATTATTAATTTTAACAAAAACTTTTCGTGAATTTCCTTCCAGACTTAATTGCGGAATTTGCTTGATGACAAAATTAGCATAATCTAACTGTTCTTTTTTCATAAGCTCGTTAATAAGGGTTTTAATTTCGCCATTCTCTAATTCTTCGCTGGCAAAACCGATTACAGGGATAGTTAATTCTAAAAAAGGTTTAGGATCATCAATAAAAATAAATTTTCCCAGTGAGTAAGGAATTTCTCTAACTACTTTTCCTTTACCGATTAAATACTGGCTTAAAGTTTCATTCCAAAGATAGCTTTGGTATGCATTGACGTACATCCTTAATAATCGGATAGGTAGTTTTTTTAGTGTGCCAATAAAATCGTGCGGATAATGCTGTAAATGTTTTGTGCATTTTTCATCATCAATTAATTTTAAGGCTTCTTGAAATTCTTTTTTTACCAAATGCCTTCCAATGGCCACATTGTGCGCGGAAAATCTCTGCTCATCAAAATAATTTTCACAGTATTCTGCTTTTTTGATTTGGCCTTTTTCTAAATTCCGGATTACAATTTCAAATTGATTGCCTTCTAAATCTCCCAAAGAAAGGGGATCATCTCCATAACCAACTAACTCTAAAGAAATATTTTCCAGCTGGATTTGATTTAATTTTTCCTGTTTTCTAATCGGCAGAGAAATTAATTGTTCTGTAACCGCTTGTCGGTCTTTGCTACCGGCAAAACCAATCTCTTTTTCTTTGAGATTAAGTTTTTTAGCAATTTCTTTGGTAACATCAAGAGTATTCCTATTTTTCTTTTTTAAAGTATAATAAACATATTTCTTTTTATCCTTTGTTTTGGTTGGATTTATTTTAACACTACTGATTTCAGTTACAATAAAATCTTCCGGAAGCTGTTTTAATTTGTACATAAGATTTAAAATGGGCTGTTTATTTAAAAAAGTGAGTATAACTAATCGATTATTAACGTTTCTTTTGCTGGTTTGTTTTAGTGACCCTGCAATTTATAAAACTGAAAGATACATAAATAACCAAGGTTAGGGTTTATATAAACCAATAAATGGGTTTAAGATGATAACCAAGAAAGCATAAAAAATGCGCAATTTTTCTTTACACATATCTTTGGATTGTGTGAAAAATCAGCGCAATAATTTCTTTGAAAGTTAAAAAAGTAATGGAGAAGAATAAGATTATATTCTCAAACAACTAAAGAATTATAAACCTGGTTTTGTCATACTAGAAAAAAAGTTAAGTATCAAAAGAGGTGTCGAAGATTAAAAGAATTATTTCTGCTGTTAGTATTTCAGCTGCACTTGCGTTAGTTAATTGTGCTGAACCGATAGGAAGAGAAAACAATCCTGCGCTGGGTTATGTCACAGAAAAATTAGAAACTAATTCTGAGGTTAACACAACAATTATCGCAGAATGTAAAGATACTGATGAAGGAAAAGATTACAATCATAAAGGCATGATTACTTGGACAAAAAATAACCATTCTGAACGCAATGAAGATATCTGTTTAGATGATAGGACAGTAATAGAATATTATTGCCGGAAAGATTATCGAGGAATAGAATATTTTGGCTGTGAAAACCGTTGTGAACAGGGAGCTTGTGTTCCGGCTGTCTGCGGCAACAGAATTTTAGAACTAAACGAAGAATGTGACGACGGAAATTCTGAACTAAAAGACGGCTGCGATAATAAGTGTAAAACTGAACCAGTTACGCCATATCCCGGAGCAGCGCCTTTTGAAGAACCATGGTATTGCCGATATTTTTCTGAACCTGGCTCGTATAAAGTTAAACCCTGCGATATCTTTCCCGGACCGTTGGGAATAGATTTAAAAGTAGAAGAAATTGATGAATACGGCCAAGTGCACGGAAATTACCTCGACAGGGAAAGTTATGTAAAATTCGAAGAAATATTTTCTGCGTCAAGCATTCCCATTGCCCATTATGGCTTAAAATTAATGTACGGGGGAGACAAAAATTTAATCCTTACCAACAATCCAAAAGACCTTTACCACCGATGCCTAGAAATTCTATACTGGAGTCCGGCAGTAGATCCAGCCAATTATTGCAGCATCGTTTCACCAACTGAAGCAATGGAAGGGGAAGTAGTATTCCCATCAAGTGAAGGTTATTTTGGAAAGACCAACAACCCCGAATATGCTCTGCTCGCAGAATGCGCGGCTAAAGATCTTGAAAGCGTTGCCATAAATTCCAGCGCCTTCCTCGGACTGCCCCGATTAGAGCCAGGACTTGCTTTCATGTACATTTTCAAAAATAAAGTAACCAACACCGGTTCCTCTTTTGGGTCGCTGTCAATCTGGTTTTATGAATATGGAAACCAGGAATCCATTGATTATGAAGTAGAGCAATGCGCGCAAAAAATAAGCTCTAGAAAGTTTGCCAAAGGAGACCATGAATTAACTCATTTATTCACTAGAGGATTTGATATGCCTTTCACATTTAATGAAGGGCTGGCAAATTTTGTTCCAGAACAACTGAATAATAGCAATCCTCCGGAGTGGAACAGCCCCAGCTCATTCTGTAAAGAAGAAGGGCTGGCTTTAGGAATGAATATCATCCCTTATGTAAAATATTATCAAGACTGGGGCGGTACTATTTCTTACTATTCTGGAGAATGTTTTTGGCAGAAATTAGTTTTTGATTATGGTGTTGAAATAATTTCTAAGGTTATGGGTGTATTTAAAATGCACGTTGGAAGAGGCCTCGGTTTTGAAGAACAGTTGGTTGAAGCAGGAGTAGATGCAAGTAAATATCAGCCCTGGGGTTTAGGAGAACAGCAGTAAAAATCATCGCAACAGAACATCTAATAACTAATTAAAACACCCATTCCATAAACACCACTCTCGCATTTTCAGGATTATCAAAGAAAATCTTGCTGTTGCAGTTTCTAAAGAATTCAAACGCAGCGCCTTCGTTCTCTTTGATTTTTTGCTGGTGCACTGCTTCGGCATCAAAACCTTTCCCTTTCTGCTCCAAGCCGATAACAAATCCTTTCCTTCCCAGCCACAAATGGGATTTATAAGGCGCTTTAAATTCAGAATGATTTAAACAGTTGGAACCGGCTTCATTAAGAAAATAAGCAACTTCATCTTCTTGGTTTTTATTTATCCAATTATACAAATCAAATTTGCCAGGGAGAGCCAAATTAAATTTTTCATTAAGAGTAGAATTGTATTTTTGATTTAACAAATCAACAATAGCCCACTTAAAACCACCATATTTACCAACCAATTCGTCAGAAATTGGATAAGTGCGTTCTTCTTCTTTTTCATGCACTATCCATTCCTGATGCTCAGTAAATTCTATCTCTTGAAGCGCCGCAGGCAAGGTTTGATTAAATTGGATGACCATTTTAAAGATTAAATTACCGCTGGGAAAGTAAATTCTGGTTTAATAAATATTAAATTATTATTTTTTTTAAATTTATTATTTTTTAATGATTATTTAATTATTTTTTAAAAATTATTTTTTAATTTATTATTTTTTATTTTATTATTTTTAATGATTTTTTAAAAATATTTTTTTGTTTATTTTTTTTAATTTATTTTTTGATTTAATTTTAATAGTTTTTTGAAATTTAATTTTTATTAGTTTTTATTTTTAAGATTTTATTAAATTTAATTTTTATTATCCTTTATTTTTTAAAAAATATCATTTAGTACTATTTAATATTACTCAGGAAAACTTAAGGCTTATATCTTTCCATAGTTCGAGGGAAAGGAATCGCGTCTTTAATATTATCTAGACCACAAATCCAGGAAATTACCCTTTCTGTGCCCATGCCAAACCCGCCATGCGGTACGGATCCATAACGCCGCGTGTCTAAATAGAACCCATATTGCTCAGGATCTTCGCCCTGTTCAACTAAGCGCTTTTTAATTTTTTCAATATCGTGCTCCCTTTCTGATCCGCCGATAATTTCCCCATACCCTTCCGGAGCAATGAAATCCACGCCATTAACGACTGGTTTTTTGGGATTGCTGTCTTTCGGCTCTTTCATGTAGAAAGCTTTAACTTTCTTTGGATACCGGGTTACGGCAATAGGGGTATCGTACAATTTAGACAGCTTATCTTCTTCTTCAGTGCGCAAATCTTTTCCCCAAGGTATTTCTAAGTCGAACTTTTCTTTCAAAAGTTTTAATGCCTCATCATAAGTAAGACGGGGAAATTTTTTCTTGATAGCGGGTTCTAATTTTTTAAGGTCGCGGCCTAAAATTTCTAAATCGGCTTTGTTTTTTTCTAAAACCGATTTAACCAGATGTTTTAAACAATCCTCTCCGTAATTGATAATATCATCAAAGTTAGCCCAGGCAACTTCCATTTCTGCATGCCAATATTCAGTCAAATGCCGGCTGGTTTTGGATTTCTCCGCTCGGAAAGATGGCGCCAAAGTGTAAATCTTCTCTAAGCTGAAAATAGCCGGTTCGGCATACAATTGCCAGCTTTGAGCAAGGAAAACCCCTTTCTTACCAAAATAAGGCACGGCAAATAAAGTAGAGCCGCCTTCACACTGCACCGACTGAAAAATAGGCGATTGGTATTCATAAAATCCTTCTTTCCTAAAATATTCATCGATTGCGCCAAAGATGGTGCTTCTAATTTTTAAGATGGCCGTCATCTTCCGGCTTCTCAGCCATAAATGCCGATTGTCAGCCAAAAACTCAATGGACTGGTCTTTAGTAATGGGATAATTTTCGCTTTTACCAACAATTTCAAAATTGGTTACATGAATTTCATAACCGGTAGGAGCCCTTTTATCTTCTTTTATTTCTCCGCTTATTTCCAGAGAAGTTTCCACCTGCAGATGATCTATGTCTTCCCATTTTTTTTCAAAATCCTTGCGCTCAAAAACGCATTGGATAATGTTAGAAGAATCTCTTAAAGTTATGAATTTTAACTGGTTGGAGCCTCTTTCCCGGTGAACCCACCCGCGGATAGAAACGATTCCTTTTCCTTTTTCGATTGCTTCCTGAATGGAAAGGTATTTTATGGTCATGTTCATTAAAAAATAAAGATAGTATAAAAAGCTTTTCTGTTTGAAGGCTGTGTGTAAGAATTAATGCGTTTCATCCCAAAACTTAAATTTTTCTAAGATA